>NZ_BOVK01000038.1 GCF_018403685.1 Xylanibacillus composti | reverse complement strand
CTCGCTGTTCAGTTTTCAAAGAGCATTTGCTTGTCCCGCTACGCCGTTCGGCTTAACGTGGTGACAAGAAAATATACTATCAGATTTGTTCCAGCTTTGCAACCGGAAATTATTCTCAATCAGGTTTTCCCGATCATTAGCCTCACCAGCGTAATTTCCAACGTGACCAGTAGCTCACAGCATGTGCTCCGTTGCAAGTGAAGAATCATCTCACACAGCTATAGCCGTCATGCTCTTTGTCCCGCTTTCGGCGATTACTGGCGGCAAGTGATAATGTATCACATTTGGAGAAGGAATAGCAAGCTCAATTGTTTCATCTTTTACCTCAACTCTCCAATCCGCATCCAAGGGTCAAGGTAACGCCGCTTATGTATGCTGCTTGTCCGATGTCTCATTACTGCTATGTTGTTCAGATTTGGTTTCGTTCCGAGCTTCTTCGAACTTTTTAAGCGCTTCGTCTGAAATGGAAATGGTATCCATATCTTTTTCGACATGATGATCCGGATCATTTCCTTTAACATCTTCTTCCGAATGTTGTTCTTCTAAACGTTTCTTAAGGGCTTCCAGGTTCGTCTTAAGTTGGTTCTGCAAACTCTCGGATTGCCGCCGAAGCATCATATTGCTTATCAATTGTTTTTTCTCCGCAGATGTCAGCGAATCGTTGAATACGATCTTAAAAACCTCATCGAGCTCATTCTTATGTCTGGCATAAGTGTTCAAACCTGTTTTCGCCGCTGCAACATCATGTACACTGGACAACGTTAAATTCCTCCCTTTAAGTAAAGTGCAACTATGGATTACGTTCTATATCGGTAGAACGCTTGCTTGTATTTATATGGATATAAAAAAAAAACAGCCGGCCCCCGAATCGGAGCTCTGGCTGCTTTGTCATATTTGCACCATCACGAACCTGGAATGGAAATATTACAGACCCTTCCATTGCCTAAAAAGCCTCAGTCCATCCCAAGCATCCGGCGCAGCTCTTCCTCATTGTCTACAACGGGAACCCCTAGATCTCGCGCCTTCGCCAGCTTGCTGCCGGCGCTTTCGCCCGCCACCACATAGTCGGTCTTCTTCGATACACTGCCGGTCACCTTGGCGCCCGCTGCCTCCAGCAGCTGCTTCGCCTCATCGCGCGTCATACTAGTCAGCGTCCCGGTCAACACGACCGTCTTGCCGTTGAACGGACTATCCTCCACCGATACGCCGAGCGCTTCCGCCGCCGCGGTGGGTGCCCCGGCTTCTGCCTTTACACCGGCTGCGAGCATGCGGTCAATGCTTTCCTTCATAATCGGGTCGGCAAAAAAATTCACGATACTGTCCGCCACGATCTCGCCGATATCATGAATAGCCACAAGCTCATCCCGATGCGCTGCACGGACTACAGTCAAGCTTCCGAAGTGATCGGCAAGCACCTTCGTCGTTGTCTTGCCGGTGTTCGGGATGCCTAATGCGAAAAGGAACGAAGCCAAATCGCGCGACTTGCTCTTCTCGATGGCATCTAGCAAGTTTTGCGCCTTTTTGTCCCCGAAGCGCTCCAGCTTGACCAAGTCCTCGAACTGCAAGTCGTACAGGTCGGCCGGATCGCGCACGCCCAATTCGGCATGCAGCTGACGCGCAGTCTTCACGCTGAACGTCTCAATGTCCATCGCGTCGCGCGAAGCAAAGTGGGTGATCCGACCGATAAGCTGCGGCGTGCAGCCAAGGCGGTTTTCGCAGAACAAGTGCGCGCCGCGCATGACAAGGTCAGAGCCGCAGGCCGGGCAATGCTCCGGCACGACAACTACCTCACCGTCTGCCTCTTCCGTCACTTTCCCCAAAATCTCCGGAATGACATCATTGGAACGGCGAATGTACACGAGAGAGCCCAAGGCATGCTTGAGCTGTTTGCGCTCAATATCCCCCGCGTTGTTCAAGGTGCAGTTTTGTACGGTGACCCCTGCCAGCTCCACTGCCTCAACCTTGGCAACTGGCGTGATCTTGCCCGTCCGGCCGACCTCCCAATTCACTTCTTTCAAAATCGTCGTAGCTTCTTCCGCCTCGAACTTAAAAGCTACCGCCCAGCGAGGAAATTTCTCCGTATAGCCCAGCACTTCGCGGGTTCGCATATCCGCCAATTTGACAACAGCCCCGTCGATCAAGTAGTCCAGCTCGTGACGGCGCGCCACGATTTGCTCCAGTTCTTCCGCCACTTCCTCAATCGATGCACAGAACCGAATGAATGGATTCACCTTAAAGCGATTGTCCTTCAAAAACGCAACCATTTCCTGATGATCGGAAAATGACACGTTATCGCTGTACCCCACATTGTAAATAAAGGCATCGAGCTTCCGCGAAGCCGTCACGGCCGGATTCAAGTTCCGCAGCGCTCCTGCGGCAGCGTTGCGCGCATTTTTCAACGGTTCTGCCGCTGTCTGGTTATAGGCTTCCAGCGTGGACAAATGCATGATGCCTTCGCCCTGTACCTCAATCGTCCCTTCTGTGTACGGTATCGTCAGCGGGATGCTGCGAATCGTGCGAACCTGCGGCAAAATACCTTCCCCGACAACGCCATTGCCGCGAGTCGCCGCCTGGACCAACCGTCCATCGCGATAAGTCAAATTCAACGTAAGTCCATCATATTTCAGTTCCACTACAAAGGAAGGCACCGGCAGCGGATGATCCGGGTGCTTTTCGTTGTAATCCCCGACCAGCTTCTGCACACGGGTATGCCAGGCGAGCAAATCCTCTTTGTCCTGTGCTTTGTCCAAGCTCCAGAGCGGGGCCAGATGGCGGTGCTCGTCAAAGCCCTTCAGCAGCTCGCCGCCTACCCGCTTCGTTGGCGAATCGTCCAGCACTTGGCCCGATTCCTTCTCCAGCCGCGCTAGTTCATCGTAGAGCTTGTCATATTCTGCATCCGATACGAGCGGATCGTCCAGCGTATAATAATGATAATTAAGACGGTTCAGCTCCGCCACCAGCTGCTCCATACGCGCGATTGCATCGCTCACGTTCGATCCCTTCCTTTTACGGCAAATTAATTGAACTTCCTGCCCTACACCTTCGCAATCGGAGCAAACCGCGCCAGCAGACGCTTGATGCCCACAGGAGCCGGGAACGCAATTTGCAGCTCGGTATCGTCGCCGCTGCCCTTCATGGACACGACCGTTCCGGTTCCCCACTTGTTGTGCGATACCTTGTCCCCGACAGCAAAGTTCTTGTCGCCTGCTTCCGCACCTCCGCCAGAGGCTGACGCAGCATCGCTGCGTCCTGCGGGACTCCAGGTCACACGCGATTGTCTCAAGCCGGCACTGCCTGCAGCCCCGCTGCTAGCGGTCCGGGACACGAAGCTGCGGAAATCCCGCTGCGGCGACACATCCTCCATTACATCATCCGGCAACTCCTTCAAAAACCGCGAAGGCAAGTTGGACATCGTGCGGCCGAACAGCGTGCGCATCTGCGCGCGAGTCAAGTACAACTGCTCCTCCGCTCGGGTAATGCCGACGTAAGCAAGCCGGCGCTCTTCCTCCATCTCCTCCGGCTCCTCCAGCGAGCGCATATGCGGAAAGACGCCTTCCTCCAGCCCTGCCACAAACACAACCGGGAATTCCAGTCCCTTGGCACTGTGCATCGTCATCAGGATAACCGCATCCTTCAGCTCCTCGCCGTCATTGTCCACCGTATCGATATCGGCGATCAATGCCAGATCGGTCAGGAACGCCACGAGCGACCTGTCCTCGTTCCGCTTCTCAAATTCCTGGGTCACGGACAGAAACTCGTCGATATTCTCCAGCCGCGAACGCGACTCGAGTGTTCCTTCCTGCTGCAGTTCAAGCCGGTATTCCGTTCGCTCCAGAACTTGCTCGGTCAGCTCGGTCACGGATAAATAATCCGCCTGCGCAGCAAGCTGCTCGATCATTTCACGAAAATCCTGCAACACTCCCGCAGTTCTGGCCGTAATGCCAATAGCAAATGCATCCGCCGCAGCTGCAAATAACGAGATGCCTTCAGCTGCAGCATAGGCAGCCAGCTTATCCATCGTCGTACCGCCTACCCCGCGCTTGGGCACATTCACGATGCGGGCAAAGCTGATATCATCGTCCGGGTTGGAAACAAGACGCAGGTATGCGAGCAGGTCCTTGATTTCCTTCCGCTCATAAAAGCGGATGCCTCCGACGATTTGATAAGGGATATCGGATTTGATCAAGATTTCCTCCAGCACCCGCGACTGCGCATTCGTGCGATAAAGAATCGCATGGTCGAAGTAGCGCTTTCCTCCGTTTTCTACATTTTCCCGAATTGATTTAGCAATGAAGTACCCCTCGTCATGCTCGGAATCCGCAGCATACAGCCGTACCTTCGGGCCTTCCCCGCGATCGGTCCACAAATTTTTCGGTTTGCGCCCGGTGTTGTTGGCGATAACCTGGTTGGCTGCCTTAAGAATATTCGCCGTGGAACGATAGTTCTGTTCCAGCATGATCACGTCGGCTTCCGGATAGTCTTCTTCAAAGTTCAGGATATTGCTGATATCCGCTCCGCGCCAGCGATAGATTGACTGGTCGCTGTCCCCGACCACGCAGATGCGGCGATGCTTGTCCGCAAGCATGCGGCATAGCATATACTGCGCGCGGTTCGTATCCTGATATTCGTCCACGTGAATATAGCGGAACTTGTTCTGGTAAAATTCCAGCACCTCCGGAACCTCGGTGAACAGCTCAATCGTTTTCATGATCAGATCATCGAAGTCCAGGGAATTGTTGCTCTTCAGCTTTTTTTGATAAAGCTTATAGACCTTGGCCGCCACTTCCTGATAGTAGTCGCCGATTTTTTGCTCGTATCGCTCTGGCGTCAGCAATTCGTTCTTCGCTCCGCTGATAAGGGACAGGATGCCGCGGGGATCGAATTTTTTCGCATCGATATTCAGCTCTTTCAGGCAGTTCTTAATGACCGATTGCTGATCGCCTGCATCCAAAATGGTGAAGTTCGAGCGGTAGCCGATCCGTTCAATATCCCTGCGCAAAACACGCACACACATGGAGTGAAACGTCGAAACCCAGATGTCCGCGCCGGATGGACCGACCAACCTGGATACTCGATCCTGCATCTCGCGCGCTGCTTTATTGGTAAAGGTAATCGCCAGAATGCTCCACGGCGCCGCCTTGTTCGCAGCAATAAGGTATGCAATGCGATGGGTCAGCACACGCGTCTTGCCGCTGCCCGCTCCGGCCATGATCAACAACGGCTTCTCGGTGCTTTCGACCGCTTTTCGCTGCTGCGGATTCAAGCGACTGACCGCTTCTTGTATATCGACTGATTCCTGAAACATATAGCAAAAACCCCTTTGTTCAAATAAGTCCCGTTTATTCCTCCAGTACCCGAACCGTTTCCAACGCTGCATCCAGATCTTCATAAAGCGCATTGCCTACAACGATCGTATCAGCTGCTTCCAACGCCGCTTGGGCAGATGCCAGGTCGTGAATGCCGCCACCGTAAAATAACCGTGCTCTGTCCAGTTCGCGCTTCGTCGCGCGAACGAGGTCCAAATCACCCAGCTTGCCGCTGTATTCAATATAGAAGATGGGCAGGTTCATAAGCGTTTCCGCCAATTTGGCGTAGGCTGTGACATCATGCACGTCCAGCGAAGTGTTCGCCTTCGTAACCGCTGCAGCCGTGCTCTCCTCATTCAAAATAACATAGCCTTCCGGAACGATCCATTCCCAGGGAAGTCTCGTGCCATAGGTACGGATCGCCTGCTGTTGACGGCCTACTATCATATCCGGATCACGGCTGTTCAGCACCATAGGAATAAAGTAAAAATCAAAGCCCGGCACTACCGCTTCCTGATCGCTCACTTCAAGCACGCAAGGCAAGGTGTATCGCCGTATGCGCGAGAGCAATTCTACCGTATTCTCAAATGTCACGCCGCTGGAGCCTCCCACCAGGATTGCATGCGTTCCCGACATGCATATTCGCTCCAATGCATCATCTGTTATGTCACGTTCCGGGTCCAACTTGAACACATGCCGCCACTCGCGGACAACACCGGCTGCTTCCACACCACTTGCCCCTTCCTGCGTCGCTTTCCTTACTCCAATGATGATTATACCATGAGTCTAAGTCAGGTGGAGAGGAGAGTCAAATGTCGAAAAATCGAGCAGGTCCATGCAGTCCGTGCAAGCACAAAATAGCAGCAGCACCCTCCAAGTATGGAAGGTGCTGCTTGCAATGCAATCTCTTTCTTTATGGCTGCACGGTAACAGGCACATAGTCAAAATCCGGAATCAGCGCACCTGCTGCGTCAGTAAATTGTAGCGGGTCTTCCCCATTTACTTTCGTGTATTTGACACGAACTTGAACGCCGGTTTCCATCGCTTCCCGAATATGCTCGTCATATTCGCTGTGGAAATGAACCCGCAGTACATTCGTATCTTCTTCCATGTAAGCGCTAAATCCTCGCAGCGCATACTCGATGCCATCCACTTCCACTGCCAGTCCTGCTACTAAGAAGCTGCTGAAATACCCCCGGAATCCCTCGGCAAAAGTTAGTAGCAGCGTCTTATCCCAAACGCTGTACACGGCGCTTGGAGCGCCGGGAGCCGGCAATACAGTGACTTCATCCGATTGCAGCTGCGACGGATAGTGATCCTTGGCCCAGCCAACAATACCTGATGCATCCATCGTAACCGCAACATCACCCGCCGGCAATGCTTCATTAAACTTCAGCTCATACCACAGCGTATCATACGTATACCTATAAGTCGACCGATCTGGCACTCGAATCGAGCCGCCTTCCGTCTGGACAGTGAACCTGGCAACATCTGCTGCATTGAACCCGCTATTGTCGTACGGGTTCCAGCCCGGCTCGATTTCCAGTAGCACATGCTTTCGGTCGGAGCTGATAATCGTATTCAAGATTTCCCCTTCGCCAGCGATCACGTGCTCGGCTTCAAATTTTTCCACTTTATTTCTGGCATCCGCCGTATCCTGCAGCGCATTGCCCGTATAGGTAACTGTCAGATTCTCCACTTCATTGGCCGCAATGCCGGAGACAGCCAATTTGACATAAGAATCGGCATAGTTCGCCGTCTGGCCTTCATAGTTGTACAAGGAAACTCCGTTAACCGTTCCGTAGTTCAAGGCAAAGTCCCCTGGCGCCGGAACACTGCCCAAATCCAGATGCTCATGGAAGTACAAGTACAATTCGTCTCTTGCAGCATTGATATAAAAGCCGCGTTTCTCAGGTGCTTTTGTATCGAGCGCTTCGACCAACTCTTTGTCGAAAACGATCGATGTTACCTTCTCAGATGTATAGTCATTATTTCGATCGACGATTACAAATTCAACCCGCGCATCATGATCATACAACGGAACCCAAGTATTGAAATCAAAAATCTGTCCGGGATCGTCTACTTTGAAATAAGGCCACCTATCGGCATAAATCACCTGATCGACACCGGCCCGCCCCTCGAGTACTGCCTTCACACTCGCTTCCCAGCGGCCGTTGTAGGAGTTGACGATCATAAACACTTCGGCAGGCTGATCCAGTTGGAAACGAACCCATATGGTGCCGTCCTTCATATACGCTTGCGGATAGTTGTCCGCAAAGTACGGATCGATAAAGCCCTCAAGCTCAACATTGTCTGTCCCTTCCGCACGAACGATAAGTGAATACGTCTTCGTTCCGGACGCCAGACCACTCAAAGTCGCCGTCAAGGTGACAAACTGATCGTTCTGCGGATCACGTACAACGATGCCATCCGAGGTAATTGCCGCTTCATTATCCGACGTCCATGTGATCTCCACACCAGGGAAGTCGTCCAATGCGGTTACCAGATTCAAATCGGAAATGATATTGTTGCGATTACTGTTCGCCTTCAAGAACAGCTCTTCAATCGCGGCAAAAACTTCATCCGGATCTACCGGCAGCGCAATCGGTCCAAACGGCGGGCTTACCGCAAAACCCCCTACCTGTAGTTGATCCGCACTAGCGATAACCTTAATATATTTCCCGCCATCGTCAGCCGTTGTTTCGTAGACTGGCAAATGGGCGCCTTCAATGCGTTCATACAATCCTTCAGCCTGATCCCCGCGTAGCCATTGATAACGGACATTCCCGTTCACAGGCGTCCCTTCATAAGAAAGCGTCCCTGCCGTCAACTCTGACCCGACAGTCGCTGATCCTGTAATTTCCTTCATGCCGGACAACCAAGCAGTTCCTGCCGGAATAAACTGAAGATCTAACGTTGTCGTTGTGAAATGGTCATGCTTAAGAACAAGCTGGTAATGCTGGATTGCTTCCGGATTGCCTGCATCCATTGTCAATACCAGACTGCTTGGATGACTGGACAGTCCGTGGCCGAACGCGGCTGCATGTGCATAAGCAGAACCGGTAACGGTCGCCTGAATACCGGTACTATCAGCGAGGGGCTGCCCTTCCTGGTCAAGCACATGAATAACCAGCTTCAGATAGCGTTCACCTGCATCTCCAGTCACTTGCATACCTGCTTGCCCAATTGCCATCGCATGATGGACTGCCGCTTGATAGACAGATGCAGTCACACTTGTAGTTTGTACATTGCTGCTGTTTGCAAGAATTGCTGCATTGTCCGCAACTTCGGAATCGGCAATGTCCGCCGTATACGGTTCCAACGCAAAACCGAGTACGGGCTTGGTCACAAGAACCGTGATTTGGTCGGTCCTGCCACCGTCTTGGGTTGTAACGCGCACATCCTTGGCACCCGGACCTACCGCTGTAACCAACCCATCGCTACTGATGCTGATCACATCGTCACTGCCGTCGACCACTGACCAAGCAACCTGCCGATTCGTTGCATTCGCCGGTTGGATTGAAGCCGTCAACTGATAGGTTTGCCCAACAACAAGCGATACTTGCTCTTGGTCAATAGACACCCCCGTAACAGCCACCTGTCTGTTTCCGCCAGATCCTCCGCCGCCTCCCGAGCCGGGGCTGCCTGCATTGCCATTCCCAGCCGGTCGACCATCGACAGTCACATTCGTCCCGTCTCCAGCCGTAATGGACTCAATTACTGCCTCACCGTTTATGTTCGTGTCCACCTCTGCGACCAATTCTTTAATCGTCCCATTTGCCGTAATGGAAGCGGATTCCGAACGATTGATAACCCGATTAAAGACGCCATCGAGTACGATCTGGTGGCCTGCAACAACTTCTTCGGAGATTTCCACAACTTCAAATCCTCCGCCGACCAGTTCCCTGGTTACCAGCATCGCACCGCTTTCCAGAACAGTCAGCGATACGGAAGTATTCCCTGTGGCCAGAATCCGCACTTGACCGTTGTACTTGTTGACTATAAGCGCTCCATGCACTTGTACATTGTTGAACAATATGGAGTTGATCCCTCCGCCATATACATGAACGGAACCCTCGATTTCCACATCTTCCAGGATAACGTCTCCTTCGCCCACACCCTGTGCAATATACAGATCGCCTGAAATCTTCATGCTTTTCAGCGTAACATCCGCTGCATTGATTACCACATTTCCTGCGACATCATGTTGGTATGTACCCGCATGCTGGATCAAGGACTGGATCGCCTGGTCAAACAATGCAACCGCTTGCGCGCGGGTCAGCGATTCCGCGGGGCGAAACGTCTGGTCTGGCATGCCGCTCAGCCAATTAAGAGACATGAGCGCCCGCACTTCATTCACAGCCCAATCCGCAATCTCTTCTGCATCCTTGAAAGAAAGCGCCTCGCTCTCGGCTTTAGCATCCAGAGCTTTCGCCACCATCACCGCAGCTTCTTGACGAGTAATTTTTTGTTGCGGCATAGCCTGCCCGTCATAGCCGTTCATCACGCCGGCGGCATGCAGCTTCAAAATCGGTTCATAATACCATTGGCCTGACACGATATCGGCAAATGGGTTCGAACCTGTCTGCGTATACTTCATGATATTGTTCAACATGACAGCAAATTCAGCCCGCGTCACCGGATCATTCGGGCGAAATCCCCTCTCGTCTCCAACGACGACGCCTTGCTGGTTCCATGTTTCGATGGGAGCCTGCGCCCAGTGACCCTCAACATCGTCGAAAGATTTCGCCAACGACACAGGCATCGCCGCAGTTCCAATTACAGCAACGACTAGCATGAATAAAAACAGTTTTCTTCTTAATGCACTCATTTACGTTGATTCCTCCTCATGATTGTCATCCCGATACAATTGCTATAAGATAGTAATAGCTAGCTATCAGGATTTGGAAGCGACGCTTTCCTAATGCTAGTCATCCACAGTGGCTTCGAGCTGCGATCTGACAGAGGAGGTACTTTTCTTGTTTGCATCTGTTGTGGACACCCCTTTCTTTAAAGACATGATTGCAGAATCGCACAAAAAATTAGTAGAATCGATGTTTACGGAGAGACATTATCCTAAAGGACAAGTGCTTTATTTCCATGGTGATGAAGGCAATGAAATGTACATTGTCAAGTCAGGCACGCTCAAAATATATCGACAGAATGAAGAACAAGAAATTATTTTCGGTCATCAATTTCCGGGTGAGGTAATTGGCGAGCTGGAAGTATTCCATTACGACAATCGCCGTACCGCATCTGTCGCCGCCCTTGAGGAAACCGTCCTCTGGATGATCAAAAAACCGGATCTGCTGGAACTGACCAAGCTTTATCCCGACATTTTGCGGAAAACCATATTTATTCTGAGCGAGCGACTGTCCCAGGCGGATCGCAAGGTTGAATATCTGGCCTTTCTCGATATCCGCGTGCGTGTCGCTAATCTGCTTATTGATTTGTATATAAATTTTGGTCTTTCCACATCGGAAGGGTCCAAAATCAATTGGAAATTCACCCAACAGCATCTCGCAAGCATGATCGGCTCCGGCAGGGAATCTACCGCCCGCACTATGAAAGAATTGCAGCGAGAAGGCATACTGGACATCCGGCGAAGGTATATCTACATTTTGGATATACAAGCTTTGCAAAATATTGCTGGCCGCAAAGCGGATATGGATGAAAATAGCAAGTGGCACAATACTCATGTTTATGATAGCTCAAGCAACTGAGCCTTTCAGTATCGCATTCGACAAAATGCTTGCGACTTTTTTCCTCATTCATTTGAGACTTAAGTCACAGTTTTCGATGCCATGTAAAAAAGGACGCCGTCACATTACTAATGTGACAAGGCGTCCTTTTTTGTGATACAAGTTATTTCACCAGTTGTCCGCGGGTCACACCCAGCTGATTCGTAGCCTTCAGCTTGCGCCACACTTGAGTGCCCGATATGCGTCCGGCCAAAGCTTCGCCGTACAGCATCAGAACCTCGCGCACCTTGTCCGCCGACTCTTCCAGAAATTCGATGCGGAAACGATTGACCCCCAGCTCCAGAAATTGCGGCAAATACTCAGACCCGGACTGCTCGATCGCATTATAGACAGTATTGCGGCAGCCCTCATCGACTCGCACCGGGTGATCCATGCCGATCCTGTCTTTCAGGCTGACGCGATGCTGCTCGCAGGGACGTCCGCAGTTCGTATAATCGGTTCCTTCGCTCAGGAAAGTGCAGTAGACGCAGTGCTCGGTGTGGAACATCGGCAAATGCTGATGCAGCACGAGCTCCAATCGGAACGTATCGGTTCGGCGCATCAAGTCGATCATCTGCTGGATGTTCAAGTCATAAGACGGCGTGACCCGTTCGCAGCCGGCATCGTGCAGCAATTGGACTGTTTTGTGGTTAGCAGCATTCAATGAGAAGTCGCCGACCAACCTTGGGAACGCCGCGGCTTCTCCCGTTTCCAGCCGCTTCTTGTTTAGATAATACAGCGCACCGGTATTGCGCACGAGAATCGCATCTGGCTGCAGACGCAGCATATGCTCGAAGTATCCGGTTTCCCCCGGCATGTGGATGCGCGGCGTCACCAGTCCAATCTGCTGTCCGGCGGCACGGGCCGTCTCTACAGCAGCTGGGAATTGCTTGATAAACTCGAAATCTGCATAAATCATCGCAGCGCCATGCTCTGCTGCCGCCCGAACTTGATCCAGGCTTCTGCACAGCACGGTCAGCGCAGGAGAAGCCGCCAACGCTGGCCGCTGCGCCCCTCTGTCGAAGCCATCGGCATACGGGTCCACTTTGCGCTTCATATAAATTGGCGGCTGCTTGCGCAATTCCTCCAGTTGTTCTACCGCTTCCCGACGCATTCGGTTCAGCTCGCTCTTCGGCACAATCACATCGCCCTTCAATTGGACCTCCACTGCGTCCAGCTTGTACAAGGTGCCGCCTGTGCGACCGAATTGCTCGCGCAGCAGCTCTTCGTCCAGCGGACGCTTCAATGCCGTCTCCAGCGGCATCTCCGATTCAAGAATGACCGTCTTGCCCTTTTCCACGTCTGTCCACCATGTTTTCATGGGTTGCCCTGCCGAACCCGTGACCCGCACATGCAGCGGGAACACGCGATAAGGCCGCTCTGTTTCAAAGGATTGCCGCAGTCGGCGATCCAGAGCCGGATCGTTCGTCTTCCAGATCCGATCACCCACATGCACGCGCTTCACATTCACATCATGGCGACCCGGCACAATTTCCACCTGCCAGCCTTCTCCCGCTTCGCCGTCAAGCTTCTGGCCATTCCGCCGCAAATCATACACGCGCCCGCCTTCTTCTTCCTGTGTCGGATCTCCGGCATCGAATACAATGCCGTCTCCGCGCTTCAGCGGGGCTTCCAGCTTGCACACAACACTGTCACGATGGACGGTAAGGACCGTGCCCAAATAAACGCCCCGACTCTTCGGAAAGGTTCCGTCAACCAGCTGCTTGTTGTTCGTCCCTTTCAGAAAGCCATGAGTGAAGCCGCGCGAGAAGCTTTGCTGCAGCTCCCGCATCTCCTCCCGGCTGGGTCCCCCTTGCTTGCCCGCATAATAGTCGTCAATCGCCTTGCGGTACTTGCTCACCACATTGGCTACATATTCGGCACTTTTATATCGCCCCTCAATCTTGAAAGAGCGAACGCCCGCTTCAATCAGCTCCGGTATCAGATCAACCGCCGCCAAATCCTTGGGGCTGAGCAGATACGCCACGTCCCCCATGGGCTTGACGTCTCCGTCGACAACCATGTCATATGGGAGACGGCACGCCTGCGCGCACTCTCCGCGATTCGCCGAACGACCGCCCCACATTTCCGAGGTCAGACATTGACCGGAGTAGGACACGCAAAGCGCGCCGTGCACGAACACTTCCATCGGCAGCTTGGCCTGCTCGCCGATCTGGCGAATTTGCTTCAGGTTGTTCTCACGGCCGAGCACGACGAGCTCCAAATCCCAAGGCTTGATAAATTCCACGGCCTCCGGCGACGTAATGGTCATCTGGGTGGAGCCGTGAATGGGGAAATCCGGCGAGATTTCCCGAATCATCTTGACTAGGCCCAAGTCCTGCACAATGACCGCATCCACGCCGGCGTCGATGCACGCTTCTACAAGCTCCTGCGCAGACAGCAGCTCCTCTTCAAAGATCAAAATGTTAAAGGTCAGAAAGCCGCGAACGCCGTAGCCGCGCAAAAAGCGCATAATTTCCGGAAGCTCGTCCATCGTAAAATTTTTATTCCGCGCACGGGCATGAAATTTCTCCACGCCGAAGAATACGGCGTCCGCTCCGTTCGCTACCGCCGCACGCATGCCATCCCAATCGCCTACCGGAGCCAACAGCTCCACGTCTTTTTTAGTGCCGGTTCTAAATTGCCCCGCTGTTGTCAGCACTTCTGGCATACCGGTACCTCCGTTCATATGGATTTTTCTATTCATAACGGTTCACCAATCAACCATTTCAAACCTGCCGCCTAACTGTTAACCGCCAATGCGCATATGCTTCATCATACCAACCTTGACGAATCCGCACAACAATAGCTCTTCAACCTCAAAATCGCATACAATCCCGGCAACTTTCCGCATTTTGATCCTATTTCGGGCAATGCTATAATGGGATGTGTATATGTCTATTATACCGTTCTTATCTTATACGGAGGTGGAACAGATGAAACTTGGTGTTTTCACAGTATTGTTCGCACAAAAATCCTTTGAGGAGATGCTCGATTACGTCAAAGCCAAAGGGCTTGACGCAGTGGAGATCGGCACAGGAGGCTACCCGGGCACTGCCCATTGCGATCCGGCGGAACTGCTTGCCGATGAAAGCAAGCTAAAAGCGTTCAAGGATGCAGTCGAGTCTCGCGGACTGATGATTTCTGCCCTCAGCTGCCACGGCAACCCGCTCCACCCGCAAAAAGCGATTGCCGAGCCTTTTCATGACACATTTGTAAAAACGGTCGATCTGGCTTCCAAGCTCGGAGTCCCTGTAGTCAACACTTTCTCCGGGTGCCCCGGCGACCATGAAGATGCGAAATACCCGAACTGGCCCGTTGCTCCTTGGCCGAACGATTACCAAGAAATACTCGACTGGCAGTGGGAAAAGAAAGTCATTCCTTATTGGACCGAGATGGCAAAATATGCTTCCGATCGGAATGTAAAGATCGGTCTTGAGCTGCATGGCGGGTTCTCCGTACATACACCTGCCACTCTGTTAAAATTGCGTGAAGCTGCCGGCGAAGCAATCGGCGCCAACTTGGACCCGAGCCATATGTGGTGGCAGGGCATCGATCCTGTTCAAGCCGTTCAGATTCTTGGTCGCGCAGGCGCCATCCATCACTTCCATGCCAAGGATACGACCATTGATCCCGTCAATGTCAACATGCACGGCGTCACAGACATGCAGCCGTATACGAACATGCTGGATCGGGCATGGCAGTTCCGTTCAGTCGGCTTTGGCCACGATCTCAAAGTATGGGCGGACATCATCAGCGCATTGCGCCTTGTCGGCTATGACTATGTCGTCAGCATTGAGCACGAAGACGGCCTTATGTCCGTGGAGGAAGGCTTTAGCAAAGCCGTGGCAAACCTGCAGCAAGTGCTTATTCGCGAACCGCTCGGGGAAATGTGGTGGGTTTAACTTCATCGGATGTCCTGCAGCACCTGTAAAAAAAAAAAGCCGTTCCAGCGATGGAGCGGCTTTTTTCTCTGCACAAATAAAAAACAGCACCCCCGAACGGTCACTCCGTCCAAAGACGCTGTTGCAGCAATGTTGCCGATTAAATGGCCCCCGTGCCTACATGTGTGTCCGGATTAGGACAACTTGCCCATCCAGTTGGCCACAACAAGCCCGTCCAGCAGCAGGAAGGTAGCCAACGCTACAAATGCGAATCCGATCGCGAACAGATTCTTCTTCTTGGCTGTGATTAAGCGGATAAATCCGATTGCAATGATTATGGAAAACAGGATGACAAAAATGTCAAATCCAAAAAAGTTCGTGGTCTCCGCTAAAAACATAGGTTTTCCTCCTTTTCCGCTCAGGCAATAGCACTGATATATAGTGTAGCGGTTTTGGGACGGCGAGGCAACGGGTAGTCGTCAATTGTAACAAGTTTGTCACGATTTCCTTTGCCCCCGTCAGGGTTGCCCTGAATTGCCGCTTTCGTCCTCACTTATTTTATAATAATCCGCTGCTACTGTAAATCATTTCATTCCCCTTGGTCAATGTGCTGGCCCGGCTTATGAATGATCAGATGCTTGCGCATATGAGGCCTGTCTTTATACGATAACCAATTGTGCCACTTTTTATGACAAGAGCGACCAGAAAGCGCCATCGCAATCTTCTAGCAAACCGTGTGCAACCTGAAAGGAAATTCAATATTCTTACAAAAAGTTCTTTCGTTTTTACGCAAAATAACCGATAATAGAAGAAAGAGAGAGCAGGCGGATAGAGGGGATGAGAGTCATGGCTACCGTTATGGTCGTCGACGATGTTCCAATGATGCGCGATATGTTGAAAGACATCGTGCTCGATTGCGGACATACGATTGCCGGTGAAGCCTCTAACGGAATGGAAGCATTGGAGCTATATCGTTCTTGCCGACCCGATTTGGTCACGATGGATGTAACGATGCCGGAGATGGATGGCGTTACCGCGCTGAAGCACATATTGCAGTTTGATGCGAATGCCAAGATTATCATGTGTTCCGCTATCGGTCAGCAGAAGGTTGTGCTGGAAGCGATCATGAGCGGCGCTAAGGACTACATCATTAAACCATTTCGCCCGGAAATGGTCAGCAGCGCAATCGCGCAGGTCATCTCCAAGGGCACAACACCTACTGAAACTATCCTTGAAAGAACCTCATAATGAATGCGGATAGCTAATGAAAGAGCTGTTCCTTCAGCATAACGCTGGGAACAGCTCTTCTTATTTCCGCATGGTCCTTGGCCAAGCAGAGTCAGCGGAACTTACTTGGCGCCAACTGCTCTCGCTTGCATGCTCCGCGCTCGATCGCGCTCGAGCACAGGCTTCAGATACTTGCCTGTATAGGATTGTGCTGTGTCCATGATTTTCTCCGGTGTCCCCTGGGCAACGATTGTTCCTCCGCCGCTGCCTCCTTCCGGACCCAAATCGATTAAATAGTCTGCCGTCTTAATCACGTCGAGATTATGTTCGATAACCAAAACGGTCTCTCCGGAATCGACCAGGCGATGCAGCACTTCCAGCAAGCGTCGAATGTCATGGATATGCAAGCCTGTAGTCGGCTCATCCAAAATATAAAGCGTTTTGCCCGTGCTGCGGCGATACAGTTCAGACGCCAGCTTCACCCGCTGCGCTTCCCCGCCTGAGAGTGTCGTAGCCGGCTGGCCCAGGCGCATATAGCTTAAGCCTACATCCAGCAATGTCTGCAGCTTGCGGTGAATGCGCGGAATGTTCTTGAAGAACTCGCATGCATCTTCAATGGTCATGTCAAGAATGTCGGAGATGCTCTTCCCCTTATACTTGACTTCCAGCGTCTCCCGGTTGTAGCGTTTGCCCTTGCATATCTCGCAAGGCACGTACACATCCGGCAAAAAGTGCATCTCAATCTTGATAATGCCGTCGCCGCGGCAAGCTTCGCAGCGTCCGCCCTTCACGTTGAAGCTGAAACGCCCCTTCTTGTAGCCTCGTACTTTTGCTTCCGGCACGGCGGAGAATACATCGCGGATATCATCGAATACCCCGGTGTAAGTTGCCGGATTGGAGCGCGGCGTGCGCCCGATCGGCGACTGGTCGATGTCCACCACTTTCTCAATGTGCTCTAATCCGGAAATAGACTTATGCTCACCCGGACGCACCTTTGCCCGGTTAAGGTCACGAGCCAAGGCCTTGTACAGGATTTCATTAATCAGCGTGCTCTTGCCCGAACCGGAAACCCCGGTGACGCAAGTAAAGACGCCAAGCGGGAACTTGACACTCACGTTTTTCAGGTTGTTTTCCTTCGCTCCCTTGATCTCCAGCCACTTGCCATTCGGCTTGCGCCGCTCATCGGGCACTGCGATAAACTGTGCGCCGCTGAGGTATTGGCCTGTAAGCGAGTCCGGGTTCGCCATTACTTCCTGCGGCGTGCCCTGCGCAATAACACGGCCGCCGTGAATGCCCGCTCCGGGACCAATATCGATAATATAATCGGCCGCAAGCATCGTATCCTCGTCATGCTCCACCACAATAAGCGTATTGCCCAAATTCCGCATATGCTCCAGCGTGCGGATCAAGCGGTCGTTATCGCGTTGATGCAAGCCAATGCTCGGCTCGTCCAGAATATAGAGTACCCCCATCAAGCTGGAGCCGATCTGGGTTGCCAGGCGGATGCGCTGAGCCTCCCCGCCGGATAACGTACCCGCAGCACGGCTCAGCGTCAAATAGTCGAGGCCCACGTTGACGAGGAAGCCCAGACGTTCATTAATTTCCTTCAGGATGAGATTCGCAATCATCTGCTCCTTGTCATTCAGCTTCAAGGAGGCGAAAAATTGCTGCGCATCCCGGATCGACAACTCGGTCAGAGTCGAGATATTTGCATCGCCTACCGTTACTGCAAGTATCTCCGGCTTAAGTCTGGCACCCTTGCACGCTGTGCATGGCTTGGCGCTCATATAGCCTTCGATAAATTCCCGAATGCCTTCCGAGGCTGTTTCCCTGTAACGGCGCTCCAAATTCCGGACAATCCCTTCAAATGGAACCATCGCATCGCGACTGATGCCGAAATCATTCTCGTAACGGAATCGGATCTTCTCCCCGCCTGTCCCATATAAAATCTTCTTCATCTGGTCCTCAGAGAGCTCGGATATCGGCTTGTCTGTCGAAATGCCGTAATGCTTGCACACCGCGGCAAGAAACTGCGGATAGTAGTTGGAGGTGCTGCCTGCCCATGCCTCGAATGCGCCATCCTCGATGGACTTGCTCTTGTCCGGCACAAGCATGTCCGGGTCCACGTTCATCTTGCTGCCGAGGCCGTCACATTCCGCACATGCCCCGAACGGACTGTTGAAGGAAAACATGCGCGGCGACAGCTCATCCATACTGAAGCCGCATTCCGGACAAGCAAGGCTGGAGCTGAAAAGCAGTTCTTCCTTTTCCATCACATCAACAAGCACACGCCCTTCCCCAAGCTGCAAGGCAGTCTCCAGAGAGTCGGCAAGTCGAGTCTCGACGTCCGCTTTCACCACGATACGATCCACCACAACTTCGATGGTATGCTTCTTGTTTTTCTCCAGCTCAATCTTCTCACTGAGGTCGCGGATCTCCCCGTTAACTCTAACACGCACATACCCTTGCTTTTGAATATCGGCGAGCAGCTTGGCGTGCTCTCCTTTTCGGCCGGACACAAGCGGCGCCATTATTTGAAGGCGTGTGCGCTCCGGATATTCCATGATGCGGTCGACCATTTGCTCCACAGTCTGGGAGGTGATTTCGATGCCGTGCGTCGGACAATGCGGCCTGCCGATTCGCGCGAACAGCAGCCGCAAGTAATCATAAATTTCTGTAACGGTTCCGACAGTCGAGCGCGGATTTCGGCTGGTTGTCTTCTGATCTATGGAGATGGCCGGAGACAAGCCTTCGATGGAATCGACATCCGGCTTGTCCATCTGACCCAAAAATTGCCGGGCGTACGCCGACAGCGATTCCACATATCGGCGCTGCCCTTCCGCATAAATGGTATCGAAGGCAAGCGAGGATTTCCCCGAGCCGCTCAATCCGGTCAGCACGACAAACTTGTCCCGCGGTATCGTTACGTCTATATTTTTCAGATTATGGGCTCTCGCCCCTTTGATAATGATTTGATCCTTGGCCACACCGTGCCACTCCTTTACATGCTGGCTTTCAGTTCCATTACCGCATCGCGAAGCTCCGCGGCCCGTTCAAACTGCAGCGCCTTGGCTGCTTCCTTCATTTCGTGCTCCAATCTTTCGACGAGCGCCAGCTTGTCGGATTTCGACATCTTCGCTTCGCTGTAGACAGTCTTGTAATCGGCTTGCTCCTCCGCAGCCTTCGTTGCTTCGATTACATCGCGCACTTTCTTGCGGATGGTCTGCGGTGTAATCTTGTGCTTCTCATTGTATGCAAGCTGAATGGTACGGCGGCGCTCTGTTTCATCAATCGCCTTCCGCATCGAATCGGTCATCTTGTCCGCATACATGATAACCCGTCCCTCAGCATTCCTCGCTGCTCGGCCAATGGTCTGAATGAGAGAGCGCTCAGCCCGCAAGAATCCTTCCTTGTCGGCATCCAGAATGGCCACAAGGGATACTTCCGGCAAGTCCAGCCCCTCCCTCAGCAGATTAATCCCCACCAGCACATGAAAGACGCCAAGCCGGAGATCGCGCAAAATCTGCATGCGCTCCAGTGTTTTGATCTCCGAATGCAAATAGCGCACCTTAATGCCCAGATCCTTCAAGTACGCGGTAAGATCCTCCGCCATCTTCTTGGTCAACGTGGTCACCAGGACGCGCTCGTCCCGCTCTATGCGCAGATTGACCTCGTGGAGCAGATCGTCTATTTGCCCTTCCGTCTTGCGCACCTCGATTTCCGGATCGATCAGCCCGGTAGGACGAATGATCTGCTCGACCATTGTCGGACATTTCTCAAGCTCATAAGGGCCTGGCGTTGCGGATACATATACGATCTGCCCGATCTTCTCCTCGAATTCCTCAAAGCGCAGCGGCCGATTGTCCAGTGCGGAAGGCAGGCGGAAGCCGTGCTCCACCAGCACTTCCTTGCGGGCCCGGTCGCCGTTGTACATGCCCCTGATTTGCGGCAGAGTAACGTGCGACTCGTCCACAACGATTAGAAAATCATCCGGAAAATAGTCGAACAACGTATAAGGAGTCGCTCCCCGCTCGCGGAATGTCAGCGGTCCCGAGTAGTTCTCGATGCCGGAACAGAAGCCCATCTCCGCCATCATTTCGAGGTCGTAGCGAGTCCGCTGCTCCAGGCGCTGCGCCTCCAGCAGCTTGCCTTGATCTCTCAGCTCGGCAAGCCGTTCCTCGAGCTCCCGCTCAATATTCACAAGCGCCCGTTTCATCGTCTCTTCATGCGTAACGAAGTGAGAAGCGGGAAAAACGGCGACATGCTCCCGCTCCCCGAGGACTTCGCCTGTGAGTACGTCTATTTCCGTTATGCGCTCAATTTCGTCGCCGAACAATTCCACACGGAACGCGTGCTCGTCACGCGAAGCCGGAAATATCTCTACGACATCCCCGCGCACCCGGAATGTGCCGCGCACGAAGTTGATGTCATTGCGCTGGTATTGGATATCGATCAACTGATGCAAAATCTCATTGCGCGGCTTTTCCATGCCGACACGCAAAGATACGACCAAATCGCGATACTCCGAAGGAGAACCGAGACCGTAAATGCAAGATACGCTTGCCACGATGATGACATCACGCCGTTCAAACAGCGCGCTCGTAGCCGCATGTCTCAGCTTGTCTATCTCGTCGTTAATGCTGGAGTCTTTCTCGATAAATGTGTCCGAGGAAGGGATATAAGCTTCCGGCTGATAATAGTCGTAGTAGCTGACAAAATACTCTACCGCATTGTTTGGGAAAAACTCCTTGAATTCGCTGCAAAGCTGCGCCGCAAGCGTCTTGTTATGCGCGATCACCAAAGTCGGCCGATTCAGCTTTGCGATCGTGTGCGCAATCGTAAATGTCTTCCCCGTTCCCGTTGCGCCAAGCAACGTCTGATGCTTCTTCCCGGCGCGCACCCCTTCCGCCAGCTGCTCGATCGCACGGGGTTGATCCCCCTGCGGCTCGTAATCCGATACCAGCTGAAAGGGCCTGTTGTTTACGACGATCTGGCTCATCGTCATCTCCCCTTTCCAGTCCAAAGGACTCTAAAGCTATTCATCCTATGTGTCGCCCTGCGAGTATATGCTGTCAATCGATCCTTGAGACAGGGTCGAAAATGCTCGAATAATCAGAATGTGTGTTCCCATTCCCTCATTATAGCTGTTTTCCTATTGATGTGCAAATGACTTCTGCGATATAAGCGAAGGATAGTCGGAAATTTCCTGGCCAAGACAAACAAGACCCGCACAATGCTCTGCATGACAACATTGTGCGAGTCTTCTCTTCTATCGCCGCAGCACGCATGCCTTGCGACGGCTACATGCCTACACCGTCGGCAGGCGGCGGATCGCTCCCTCTCCTGCGCAGGCCGGCCATCTTCATTTTGAAGTAAGACCACAGCGGCTTGCTCAAAAACTCAACATATACATCCGTCCTGTTGTCCGGCGAGAGAATGATGCCCAATTGATGATGCTGGCCGGCATAAAGCGCCCGCTGCACGAAGCGCGGCTCGCTGCGGCGGTCCAGCAGCTCCAGCTTGCAGAACGCCGAGTTCGTCTGAATGGCTCTGTGCAGGTCATCCTTCGAGCGAACCTTGCGCCCGTTCGCAGCCGTAATGATCTCGCCGGCGCGAATGCCCATCTTGTCGGCCGGACTGCCCGGCAGTATGCCCAGTACACGCAGCCCTCTGCTGTCGTGAATGAAAAGCGGCGGATCGCGTTCCTCTTCGCGGTGGCTGAGCAGCGCTATCGCTTCATGAAGCAGAATAGCCAATATCCCCGCTGGAATCAGCGACCACTGCTGCCACAGCGTCAGCAGCGCCAAAGCCAGAAGGAACACACTGTACGCCGCAAGCCGTGCTGCCGTCATGCGCGTTTTCACTTCCGCCAGCCTGGTCTTTGTCAATTCGCTGAATCCGATCAACACGGGAAATGCCGCAAACGTCCATCCGGATTCGGCTCCCGCAGGGAACAGCGTATGCCAGGGAAGTGCAATCCCGCCTGCATCGCCGGCAGGCACCATCAAAAATAGCGGAACCGGCCAAAATCCCTGGATGCCATAGGCGCCAACGATTTTGCCTCGCTTGCCCTCAACGAACAATGGCGTAGCCCAGCGGCTCCCTTGCAGCCGAATCAGCGCGGCCTCCGCCATGTGAGTGAGCGCCGCTAATATCAAAAGCGACGGTACGTGCACGCCTGCGACCGCATCCGTCAGCCAACCCGCTGCCGCATGGACTTGATGTCCATCCTGCCAGCTTGCGGGAAGAAGCTCATAGACTCCCCGAATGATGCCCAGCATGCCGGCCGCATACGCCAGACAAAAGTACCGAATTCGGAGCCAAACCAACAGAAGGGCTGTTCCCCATAGCAGGATCAGCGTTTGTCCATTCACCTGCATCCCGATAAATGGAAAAATCAAGCTCATCGCAAGTCCGACAGCCCAGCCTGCGCCAACAGCAGCGAGCATAGGCCCTGCGAGTGAATGCAAGCGAGTATGATAGCAGCGTCGTTCCAGGTACATCTGCCTGCGGTAAAGCAGCCACAAAAAGAGAAGCGCAATATAATAGAATGGCGTCAAAAACAACATGCCTACTGCTTGAGCCAGATTGATAAGTCCATCAGTTAGCATTTCCATCAGGATGGTGTCTCCTCACAATTATTCCCTGCCTGCAAAGCGAAAAAGAAGGCTGACCCCGTCAACCTTCTTTTTCTAATTCGCTTTTTCGGTCGGGATATCCTGCCGAGTCGGCGAAAATGTTAGCGGAGCGTTTCCAGTAAATATTGGATCGCTGCCTGAAGCTGCACATCGCTTTCCGGTTCTAGCATGCGCTCAATCAGCTCCTGCTCCAGCTTGATCGCCGTTTCTTCGTCCAGCTTGCCGGTCGCCGTCAAGTTGAAGTCGGTCTGGAAAGCTTTCAGGGCTTCGGCGGTTTCTCTGCTGAAATATCCGTCTTCACGTGCCGGCGAGTAGCCGACCCCTTTCAGAATCAATTGCAGATTGGCAACCTCCGGACCGAGATCATCCAGCTTCAGCGCCCGATCCTTCGGAAGCGGCACAGCATGGTAATAGTCGGGCATTTCCACTGTGATATCGGGCTGCACGCCTGATTCGTTGATGCTCGTGCCATTCGGCGTCAGCCACCCGGCTATCGTCAGCTTGATGGTGCTGCCATCGCCTGTCCCGCTGTCATATGTGGATTGGACCAGTCCCTTGCCGAAGGTTTTCTCGCCGATAACCTTGACGCCTGCGGACTGCTGCAACGCCGCCGCGAATATTTCCGCTGCACTCGCGCTGCCGCCGTTCACCAGCACAGTAACCGGATATGGCTTGCCTGTTCCTTCGGAAACTTGCTTGGAACGCTTCCCTTCCCGGTCCTGCACCTGCACGATCGTTTTTCCTTTAGGCACAAAGGGCTCCGCCATCTGTGTGATCACCTGCAGGATGCCGCCGGGGTTGTTGCGCATATCGATAATGAGCGCCTTCATTCCCCGCTCCTCCAGAGCTGCAAGCTCCTCCTGGAAGCGCTGCGCGGTGTTAGTCGCTATCTGACGCACTTCTATCTTGCCGATTCCATCTTCCATCAGCTCCGCGAAGACGGTCTCGACATCAATGTCCGCTCGCACGACAATAATTTCGATCGGCTGGGAACTGCCGGCCCGCAGCACTTCCAGCTTCGCTTGCGTGCCTTTGGGGCCCCGAATTTTCATAACGGCCTCATTAAGCGTCAAGCCATCCAAGGATTCTCCATTTACGGAGAGGATGACATCCTTCGCCCGGATGCCGGCTTTTTCCGCAGGCGAGCCCTTGATAGGCGCCACAACCGTTACACGGTCGTCCTGCATCGTAACCTCCGCGCCGATACCGCTGAAAGTCGATTCGATCATCGAGTCGTTGAACTGCTCGGCTTCCTGCGCATCCATATAAACGGAATATGGATCCTCAAGCGAGCTCAGCATGCCTGATATGGCGCCGTCAACCAGCTTGTCGCCATCCACCTCTTCATAAAACTTCGTCTGGATCAGTCTATATACAGTTTCGAGCTTCTGCCTTTGTTCCGCTGTCAATTCGCCAGGCCCCGCTTCTTCCGAGCCGCCCGGAGCTTGGGCTGGAACGCGTCCGCCCTCCTTGCCCACCGATGCTTCCTGGCTGGGCTGGCTGCCATTCGGCTGGTTGGCGAAGATCGATCGATCCATCCATTCCAGCGCAAACATCGTCAGCAGGCTGCCTAACAAAGCCCCCAATATTAGAATCGCGGCCAAATTCCGGCCCTTCATTGTCACGCGCTCACCACCTTAAGTGCTGTCTTCCTGTCTGTCTAGTATATGACAGGCATGCCCCATTTATCAACTTTGTCACAAAGCTGTATAGAAAAGGGGCACCCCTCCGTACTGCGTAAGGATGCCCCGACTCGCCAAATCAGAATTCCGTATTTTATAAGGACAAATAATCGGCCGGATTAACCCAGCTGCCGTTCTTCTGCACCCCGAAGTGCAAGTGAGGCCCGGTGGATCGACCGGTAGAACCAACCTTCCCTAATACCTCGCCTGTA
Organism: Xylanibacillus composti; assembly: GCF_018403685.1. NCBI lineage: Bacteria > Bacillati > Bacillota > Bacilli > Caryophanales > Paenibacillaceae > Xylanibacillus > Xylanibacillus composti. The sequence goes on along the minus strand of NZ_BOVK01000038.1, from coordinate 45,623 downwards.
TCCACTACTTGTCCAACTTCTACTTTAATCGAACCCGTTGTCATATGACAATACCACGTACGAATGCCGCCCCCGTCGTCAATGACGACGGTATAGCCGTACCCGTTCACCCAGCCTGCTATCGTTACCGTTCCCTTGTGCGCTGCAACAATGTTGGTGCCGGACGGAGCTCCGAAGTCAATGCCGTAATGCGATGCGCCCTTCTTCCCGGTAATTGGATCGACACGCGTGCCATATCCGCTTGTAATGGGGTACCATTTCTCCAACGGGTAGGCAAGATTGCCGCCGCTATTGAAATTAATCAACTGCTTCTGCTTGGCCAGCAATTCCGCCTGACGGTTGGCCAGCTCGGCCGCTTCCTGGCTCATTTGCTCGGAGACGCCTTCTTCGTGTTCAATATTCGCATTCAGCGACGCGATCTGAACCTCCCGTTCCTTCTCCTTGGCGACCAAGATCATTTCCAGTTCCGCCACTCTTTCGTAATCCGCAGTTTGCTGGGTCAGCAGCGCCTTGATCTGCTGCTCCTTCTCCATAATCAGCGCCAAATCATACCGGTTTGCATCCAGCATTTGCTTGTCCTGATCGACCAGCGACTGCAGCGACTGATAGCGGTCGAGGAAATCGGTGAAGCTCGTTGCGCTGAACAGCACTTCCAAATAAGAAACACTGCCGTTCGTATACATGAGGCGCAGGCGAGACTGCAGCTTCTCATCCCGCAGTCGTATGCGTTCTTCCGCCATCTCCTTCTCCTGCTGCGCAATATCCAGCTCAATTTCCGATTCCATGATTTCTTTCTGAATCCGAGCCTTCTCTGCACCGGCCTCCTCTATCTCCACCTGAAGCTGGGCAAGCTCGGCCTGAACAAGCTGCCTCTGATTTTCCAACTGGACAATGGTGTTTTTCGCTTCCTCCGCGCGTTTCTTGGCCTGGGCTTGCTTCGCCCGAACGGCTTCGATCTCGGCGTTAATTTGTTGAAGCTCTGAACGGGCTTGTCCCCGATCAGGCAGCGCATACGTAACGGCAACAGTCAATACCAGAATCAGCGGTACGATCCACTTTTTCAAAACCGTATTCCCCCTCGCTCACACTTTCAAGAACTTGCGGACAGAAATGGTGCTGCCCCATATGCCTATCAAAATGCCAATGCCCATTAGAGAGCCGAACACAGTTGATCTAACTTCCTCCACCGGCAGCAGCTGCAGCATCATCAGCCCCAGCTCTACCCGGCTTTGCTCCACAATAGCGCCATACCCGAAGTAGAGAATGAGAACGGGAATTGCCGCGCCTATTATCCCTAGCAAAGCGCCTTCTACGAAAAACGGCCAGCGAATAAAGTTATTCGTCGCTCCGACCAGCTTCATAATCGAGATTTCGCGGCGGCGGCTGATAATGGTCAGCTTGATCGTATTGGAGATCAGGAACATGGCGGTGAATGCCAATCCAATGACCAAGGCGATGCCGACGATGCGAATCGCATGCGTCACCGCAAACATCCGCTCCACGTACCCTTTGCCATACTGTACCTTGACAATCGGCGGAGGGGACTGTCCGCTGTTGATCGCTTCAATTTGGGCAGCGACAGCAGCGACATTGCGGGGCTCGTCCACCTTCACGGTGAAGGAATCGTTCAAAGGGTTCTGGTCGCCTTCGTACCCTTCGATAATTTCCCTATTCTCCTCCCCCAGCCGCTCCTTCAGCATCTCCAGTCCCTCGTCCTTGGAAACAAAGGTGATTCTGCTGACTTCCGGGATCTTGCCAATTTCATTCTGAATGCCGGCAATCTGCTCCTCCGGGACGACTACATCCAGATGTACCCGGATCTCGACAGTGTTCTCCAGTTCCTGCGCCAAATTGTCGACATTCATCACCAACAGCAAAAACACACCCAGAACAAATAACGATATCGCGATGGCCGATGCGGAAGCGAAGGACATCCAGCCATTCCGGATCACATTCAGATGGCCTTCCCGCAAGTGACGCACCAGCGTTCTAAACTTCATAGCCGTACTCTCCCCGCTGCTCGTCCCTGACAATGGTGCCGCCTTCTATGGCAACAACCCGTTTGCGCAGGTTATTGACGATTTCTTTGTTGTGTGTGGCCATGACAATCGTCGTGCCGCGGAAGTTGATTTCCTCCAGCAAGTGCATAATGCCGTTCGATGTCTCGGGATCCAGATTGCCTGTTGGCTCGTCCGCGATGATGACCGATGGATTATTCACAATCGCGCGGGCGATGGCTGTGCGCTGCTGCTCACCGCCAGAAAGCTGTGACGGCAGACTGTCTGCCTTATGCTTCAATTTGACGAGATCGAGCACTTCCATCGTCCTTCTCTTGATCTGCTTCTTCGGCGCCTCAATCACATCCATCGCAAACGCCACGTTTTCGTATACGGTCAGCTTGGGCAACAGGCGAAAATCCTGAAAGATCACGCCGATATTGCGGCGTACGAATGGAATCTTGCGCTGCTTCAGCTTCCCCAAATGAAAACCGTTCACGAAAATTTGGCCTTTGGTCGGCTTCTCTTCTCTATAAATCAGCTTCATAAACGTCGATTTTCCCGCCCCGGAGGGCCCTACTAAGTAGACAAATTCATTGCGGTCTATCTTGATGTTCACTTCTCGCAAAGCATGTGTCCCATCAGGATAATCCTTCCATACATCCTGCATTTCGATCACGGTATCACATCTCCTGTGTGTATCTGGCATTAGTCTATTTCGACACTAGACGAGGATTTCCTTTAGGAAGTTCGGAAAATCTCCATTATCTCACATTATACCATCTATCAGCGCAAATTTCGTCTATCTTTGCTAGGAAATTTGTGGGCAGGCCAAGCATAGAATGTAGCATAAAGGAGGATGCGGCCCGTGGAGCGTTGGAAATATCGAGGAAGCGGCAGGAGTCTCTGGCTTCTATTGGGGGCATGCATGCTGACATCCCTGCTTGCGGCAGCGGCCGTCGGCGTGTACGGCCTTCAGCAAACTGTACCGCGCGGAGTTCACATTGGCCCATGGACAATTGGCGGGATGACGATGCAGCAACTGGATCGGGAGCTGGGTCATCTCGCCGAAGCGCTGCGCCGGCGGCAGGTTGTAATCGAGTCAAGCGTTGGCCCGCCAGTGTCCATAACGATTGACATGGCCGGTATGGGGCTCCATTCGGAGCAGCTTCGCGACGATTTAGAACGCGTGTTGAACGGGAACCCCTACAGCCGGGCGCACGCGCGCTGGCAAATGCGCGATCAGGCCTTCCCATTGCACGCAACTGTACAACGAAGCGACATTGATGCGGTAGTACAGCGGGAGTGGGCGGATATTCAGGCGAGGCAGCCGATCAACGCCCAGCGGACCATCACCAGCCATGATACGGTGCAATACAAAGAAGGCCGATCTGTAGAGCATGTGGATGTTGATGCACTTGAGCGGCAGTTTTCCGGCATCAGCCAGCAGCTGCTCGAAGAAGCGCTGGTCGAGATGGCGCAGCATGGCGCAGCCAAGTCCCAGAAGCCGATTATGCTGAAGCTGCCGATGCGGGTAATCCCCCCCTCTATCACTGTGGATACTTTGAAAAACGAGGGGATCGAGCGAAAAATTGCAGAGTTCACGACTTCTTTCGCTCGCAGCGGCGCAGGACGCGTCCATAACATTCAGGCTACGGCGGATACCATCCAGGACATGATATTGAAGCCGGGCGATATTTTTGACTATGGTGCTGTTGTCGAAAAGACCAGACAAAACAGCGGCTACAAAGAAGCTCCGATTATTCTGAACGGCAAGTTCGTCCCCGGGATCGGCGGCGGCATCTGCCAGGTGTCCACCACATTGTACAACGCAGCGCTGCGCAGCGGACTTGAAATTGTCGAACGGCGCAATCACTCGCTGCCTATACAATATGTGCCGCTTGGGCAGGATGCCACCTTCTCATCCGGTTATATTAACTTCCGCTTTCGGAACAATACCGGCAAGCATCTGCAAATTCGCACAGCCGTGAAGGGCAAGACGATCACAATCAAGCTGTTCGGCACGCTGCCGCGCAACGTGCAATACCAGATTCGCTCGAAAGTTACCCGCACGATCGAGCCCCCTGTCAAGGTCGTGCGCAACAACCATTTGCAGCCAGGGGAAGAACGCCTGCTCCAGGAAGGCAAAGTTGGATATGAGGTGATTACAGAACGGATCAAGCTCGTTGACGGCAAAGCGGTAGAGACCGAAACGATCTCGACAGATCGTTATCAGCCCAAGCCCCGGCTTGTCGCACGGCATACCGGAGCTGCCGAAAATGAGCAGACGGCTCCAACAGGTCCGAAAAAGCAAATTATCGAGGATGGCGTATTCGGTCCGATCTTTGAATAATCCCCTGCCATGCGCAGCGCCTGTACCAACCGGGAATGAATCGGTCTGGGCAAGCGCCCGAATACCCTGCATCTGCCTGCATACCATGATAGGGTGAACGGGAGATTTCCATTGATGCGCCGGGGTACTACACGATTGCCGGGTGCGCAGAATTCTACATGATCGATCCGGTAAGCCGCAGCTTGAAAGAGTATACGGTCAAATCCAAACCCGTCTTTGTCGAAATCGTCGATATCGGGAGTAAGGGGAAGCGAACCTTCCTGTCCTGCTGCTGATTATTCTGCTCATGAGAAGAAAGGAGCTTGTCCCGGGTTCTCCTTTCCCCTCTTTATTTCCGGGCTGGCAACATAAAAAAAGCATGCGCTTCCCCGTTTGAGAACCGCATGCTTATATGCTTCCAGCTATTCCTTCTCTGTACGTGCTTCCACCCATTCGCGGGTTTGCACAAGCTCAGCCTCCGCCCGCTCTACCGCCTGCTCTACCTGTCGGCGGGCAGTGCCGCCATACACGTCGCGTGCATCGACCACGCTTTCCGGCTTCAACACATCGTAAATGTCTTCCTCAAACAGCTTGGAGAACTTATTGAACTCCTCCAGCTCCAAATCCAGCAAGTACTTGTTGTTCTGAATGCAATAGAGCACGGTCTTGCCAATCACTTCATGCGCCTGACGGAAAGGCAGGCCTTTATTGACCAGATAATCGGCAATATCTGTTGCGTTGGAGAAGTCCTTGTTGACCGCATCCCGCATCCGATCGCGATTGACCTGCATGGTGGCGACCATCGGGGCGAACAGCTGCAGCGCTCCCTGCAAGGTCTTGACCGTATCGAACATGCCTTCCTTGTCCTCCTGCATGTCCTTGTTGTAAGCCAGCGGAAGTGCCTTCAGCGTCGTCAACAGCCCGATCAGGTTGCCGTAGACGCGCCCGGTCTTGCCGCGAATGAGCTCGGGCACATCCGGATTTTTCTTCTGCGGCATGATGCTGCTGCCGGTGCAGAAGGCATCGTCCAGCTCGACGAAATTGAATTCAGTGCTGGACCACAGGACCAGCTCCTCGCTGAATCGCGAAAGATGCATCATAATCATGGAAGCCGCGGCCAAAAACTCCACTATGAAGTCACGGTCGCTCACTGCATCCAGGCTGTTTTCATATACACGATCGAAGCCCAGCTTTTCGGCTACAAAGTGACGGTCAATCGGGAAAGTAGTTCCCGCGAGCGCGCCTGCGCCTAGCGGCAGCACATTGATCCGCTTGAAGCTGTCCTGCAGCCGTTCCACATCGCGCTGAAACATGGCTACATATGCCATGAGATGATGGGCGAACAAGATCGGCTGCGCCCGCTGCAAATGGGTGTAACCAGGCAGAATCGTATCCAAATTGTCGCGCGCTTGTCCGAGCAGCGCCTCCTGCAAATTGGTCAGCAGCTGTACGAATTCCACAACCCTGCGGCGCAAATACAGGTGCATATCGGTCGCTACCTGGTCGTTGCGGCTCCGTCCGGTATGCAGTCTGCCGCCTGCCGGACCGATTTCCTCGATCAGCAGCTTTTCGATGTTCATGTGGATATCCTCATCGGAAACTGCATAGTCGACTTCACCGCGGCGGATTTTCATCTGCACCTGGTGCAGGCCCTCAGTGATCTTCTCCACGTCTTCGGGTGACAGGATGCCGCACTTGCCGAGCATGGCCACATGCGCCAAACTGCCCTGAATATCCTCCTCCGCCAGCTCTTTGTCAAAGCCGATGGAGGCTGTATATTCTTCTACCAGTTGGTCGGTCTTCTTCGTAAACCGGCCACCCCATAATTTGCTCATCGTGTTCTCCTTCCTTACTCACACAGATCGCCGGAGCAGCGCAGCCTGCGGGTCAAGCTCCCCAGCTGCGCGGGGACGCGACTCGCTCGCCGCCGTTGCTTCCGGCGTTATTCGTTCAGCAAAGGTGCTGTTACTTCTGTCAATTGTTGTGTTTCGACTGTTCGACCCCGGCCTGTACACGCAACCGCAAGGCGTTCAAGTTAATAAAGCCGGTCGCGTCATTCTGGTTGTACGCCTGCGTCGGATCTGCCTCCATTGTGGCGATATCCGGGTTGTACAAGCTGACCGGACTCTTGATCCCGGCGCTGATCACATTGCCCTTGTACAGCTTCATACGAACGGTGCCGGTGACATTTTTCTGGCTTTCCGCAATGAGAGCCTGGAGCGCAAGGCGCTCCGGCGCAAACCAGAATCCGTTATACACCAGACCGCTATAGCGGGAAATAAGCGAATCGCGCAGGCTCATGACTTCGCGGTCCATCGTCAGCGATTCCATCTTGCGATGCGCAACGAACAAAATCGTCCCGCCTGGCGTCTCATATACGCCGCGGCTCTTCATGCCGACGAAGCGGTTCTCGACCATATCGATCCTTCCGATGCCATGCTTGCCGCCAAGCTCGTTCAAGGTTTCCATCACTTCAAGCGGGCCCATGGCTTTGCCGTTAATCGCCACGCAGTTGCCCTGCTCGAATTCCATCTCGATGTATTCCGGCTCATCCGGAGCCCGTTCCGGCGATACGCTGAGCACATACATATCTTCGTTCGATTCCGCGCTGGCGTCGAACCAAGGGTCCTCCAGCATGCCGCTTTCAAAGCTGATGTGCAACAGATTGCGGTCCGTGGAGTATGGCTTTGCCGCTGAAGCGGTTACCGGAATCCCGTGCTTCTCCGCATAGGCGATCATTTCTGCGCGGCCGGGGAACTGCTCGCGGAACTCGTCCAATCGCCATGGAGCGATGCACTTGATCTCCGGCGCCAAGGCCGCTGCATTCAACTCGAAGCGCACCTGGTCGTTGCCTTTGCCTGTCGCGCCATGCGCAATGGCGGTCGCGCCTTCCGCGCGGGCAATCTCTACCATGCGCTTGGCAATCAGCGGACGGGCAATGCTTGTGCCAAGCAAATACTGCCCTTCGTACAGAGCCCCCGACTGAAACATCGGGAAGATAAAATCGCGGGCAAATTCCTCGCGCAGATCATCGATGTATACTTTGGACGCACCTGTCTGAATCGCTTTCTCCTCCAGGCCGTCCAGCTCTTCCTTCTGACCGATGTCTGCTGTAAAGGCGATAATTTCCGCATCGTAGGTTTCCTTCAGCCACGCCAAAATGACAGACGTGTCCAGGCCGCCTGAATAGGCGAGCACAATTTTTTCCTTTGCCACTGACATTCCCTCCCAAGCTCGTTCTTGTCTATATCCTCGATCCTTGCCGAAGTCTATTACATAATTGCTGCCATGATCGCCTTCTGCGCATGCAGCCGGTTCTCAGCCTGATCGAATACGATCGAATGGCTGCCGTCCATAATTTCCTGGGACACCTCTTCCCCGCGATGCGCCGGCAGACAATGCAGGAACCGGTAATCCGGCTTTGCGTATTTCACCAGCTCTTCGTTCACCTGATAGTTCTTGAACACCTGGAGCCGCTGCTCCTGCTCCGCCTCCATGCCCATGCTGGCCCATACATCTGTATAAATAAAGTCCGCTCCGTTTACAGCTTCTTTCGGATCGCGAAGCACTTCAATCTTCGCTCCAGTCTGTTCCGCATTCTCCTGAGACATCTCCAGCACTTCGCTATCCGGCTCGTAGCCTTCCGGCGTCGCGACCGCAATGTGCAAGCCAAGCTTGGCCGCCCCCATCATGAGCGAATGCACCATGTTGTTGCCGTCCCCAACGTAAGCGAGTTTTACACCCTCCAGACTTCCCTTAACCTCCAGAATGGTCTGGTAGTCGGCCATGGCCTGGCACGGATGAGACAGATCCGTCAATCCGTTAATCACCGGAACCGTCGCCCCGCGCGCCAATTCAACCACGTTTTTGTGGGCGAAGGTTCGAATCATGATGCCGTCCAGATAACGGGACATGACCTGTCCCGTATCCCACACGGTTTCGCCCCGTCCCAGCTGCAGGTCGTTGCGGCTCAGGAACAGCGCATGGCCGCCCAGCTGGTACATGCCCACTTCAAAAGAAACGCGGGTACGAGTGGAATTTTTCTCAAAGATCATGCCAAGCGTCTTGCCCTTAAGCGGCTGATAGAGCTCCCCTGCTTTCTGCTTGCGCTTCAGCTCGATGCCCAGGTCCAGCAAGTAGCGCACTTCATCCGGCGTATAATCAACCAGCGCCAGAAAATCGCGGCCCTTCAAGCCCGTTGCCAGCTCTTCTTTTACCGTATGATTCATCTCAAATCCCCTCTCCTACCGTCTGTTTGGCCAATAGCGAAGTCAGCACGTCCAGCCCGCGCTCCATTTCTTCTTCCGTTAGGAGCAAATTCGGGAGAAGACGGATAACATTCGGGCCTGCAGTCACGACGAGCAGCCCTTGTTCGCGAGCTTGCGCGACGAGATCAGCCACCGGTTCTGTACAGGCGATGCCAATCAGCAGACCAAGGCCCCTCACTTCCCGAACGAACGGGTTATCCTGCAGGGCTTCCTGCAGGCGGCGCACCATATTGGCACCCAGCTTATGCGCGCGCTCCGGCAGCTTTTCCTCTTGCATCGTGCGCAGCACTGCCCGTGCTACGGCCGATGCCATTGGGTTGCCGCCGAAGGTAGAGCCATGGCTGCCCGGAGAGAAGGCCTCGGCCAGCTTCTCCTTGGCGAGTACCGCCCCAATCGGATAACCGTTGCCCAGTCCCTTCGCCAGGGTGAAGATGTCCGGCTCAATGCCGAAATGCTCATAGGAGAACAGCTTGCCGGTCCGTCCCATACCGGTCTGCACCTCATCAAGAATGAGCAGAATCCCTTGCTCCCGGCACAGGGCAGCCAACTCCTTCAGGAAGGCCTGGTCTGCCACATGCACACCGCCCTCTGCTTGAACGGTTTCCAGCATGACTGCCGCCGTACGGTTATGGATCGCTTTCTTCACGGATTCCATATCGTTAAAGTTCGCATAGACAAATCCTTCAGGAAGAGGCGCGAACCCTTCCTTCACTTTATCCTGGCCGGTTGCGGTCAAGGTGGCTAGCGTGCGGCCATGGAACGACTGATGGAAGGTAACAATTTCATAACGCTGCTCGCGTCGTACCAGTTGGTGATAGCGGCGTGCCAGCTTGATGGCTGCCTCGTTCGCTTCAGCTCCGCTGTTGCAGAAAAACGCCCGATCCGCGCAGCTTGCGGCTGTCAGTTCCTCTGCCAGCTTCTCCTGGCCCGGGATGTGGTACAGGTTCGATACATGCCACAGTATATCGGCCTGTTCGAGAACGGCTGCCTTCACAGCCGGGTGCGCATGACCCAAATTGGTTACGGCCAAGCCGCTGAAAAAGTCTAAATATTCATTGCCCTGATCATCCCAGAGCTTGCTGCCCTCGCCCTTGACGAGTGTCAATGGAAACCGCGCGTACGTGGGAAACAGCGCCGCCTTCTTGTCCTGCATCCTGATACTCCCCTTCCTGATAACCCCTTATTCCTTCACAATCCGCGTGCCAACCGCCGCGCCATCAAGCACTTGCCTCAAGATACCGGGAACTTTGCCGTCCACGATGACGACCTCCTGAACCTGTCCGTGCAGACACTTCATCGCAGCCCGCACCTTCGGGATCATGCCTCCGTAGATATCGCCAGAATCGATCATCGCTTCAATTTCTTCCCGGGTTACAGCAGGCATGACTTGCTTCTCGCCGTTGTCAGCTGTTCGCAGAATGCCCGGCACATCTGTCACCACGATCATCCGTTCCGCTCCAATATGGGAAGCAACTGCCCCTGCCGCTGTATCTGCATTAATGTTGTAGCGCTGTCCGGCACGGTCAATGCCAATCGGTGCAATAACCGGCATATAGCCCATATCCACAATGCCTCGCACTAGGGATGCCTGGACGTCCACGACATCGCCTACGAAGCCGATCTCATCTGCATTCGGGACAGGCTCCGCCACAATCAGCATGCCATCCACACCGCTCACCCCTAGAGCGGTTGCTCCCGAGCTCTGGATGCGCCGGACAATCTCTTTGTTGATCCTGCCAGCCAATACCATCTCCACAACGTCAAGCACGGCCTCGCTTGTTTTCCGCAGTCCGCCAACAAATTCGCTCGGAATGTCCAGCTTGGCCAGCGTTTCCGAAATAGCCGGTCCGCCGCCATGCACGATGACCGGAATCATCCCTTCGGCCTGCAAGCTCCCCAATTCCTCGAAGAAGGCGTCTGGAAGCTCCGCCAATGTGCTTCCGCCGCACTTCATGACAAAACAGTCGTTCATCGGTTACCCTCCCCGTTACGTCCGATAAGCCGCATTAATTCGCACATACTCATACGTCAGGTCGCAGCCCCAGCCGGTCGCTGTGCCTTCACCCATGTTCAAATCTACCCGGATCTGAATCGTATCCGACTTCAAGTACGCCTCGGCCTTCTCTTCGTCGAAACGGACCGGCCGCGACTTCTCCAAAGTTCGGATATCCCCGATTTGAATATCTACCGTGTCCGGATTCACAGGCTGACCCGCGCGTCCGACACAAGCGATGATGCGTCCCCAGTTCGCATCCGCGCCAAAGACAGCCGTCTTGACCAGACTGGACCCTATAATCGTCTTCACGATGGCACGGGCCGCTTCATGCGAGACCGCACCGTTGACGGTAACTTCTATGAGTTTGGTGGCGCCTTCGCCGTCCCGGGCAATCGCCTTGGCCAAGTGCTGCGCCACGTGCTGAAATGCCGCGGCGTACGCCGCCCATTGCGGATGCTGCTCGCTCAGAGGCTCATGCTCTGCCAAGCCGCTCGCCATGGCTACAACCATATCGTTCGTACTGGTATCTCCGTCAACGGTGATCATATTGAACGAGGTATCCGTTGCCTCGCTGAGCAACTTCTGCAGCTCTGCCGCGCGAATGTTTGCATCGGTCGTAATAAAGCCGAGCATGGTAGCCATATTCGGATGGATCATGCCGGAGCCTTTGGCGGCACCGGCAATATGGACAGGCACGCCATCAATGTCCACGCGCACACAGATCGTCTTTTCCACCAAATCCGTCGTCAGGATCGCCTCGTTGAAGGCAGGTCCCCCGACCGCAGTAACGGCTTCAGGCAGTCCGGCTATGCCGGCCAGCACCTTATCCATCGGCAACAGCTCGCCGATTACGCCCGTGGAGGTCACGCCTACATAATGCTCCGGCATTCCCCATGCTTGAGCTGCCGCTGCCCGCATGCTGCGCGCATCATCCTCTCCCTGCTGGCCGGTGCAGGCATTCGCATTGCCGGAGTTCACGATCATCGCTTGCAGCCTGTTACCCGCAGTCAAGCTTTCACGCGTGATCTTCAGCGGTGCAGCCTGAAAAATATTCGTCGTAAATACCGCGGCGGCTTCCGCCGGAACCTCGCACAGGATCGCACCCAGATCGTTGCGCGCGGTCTTCTTGATGCCGCAATGCAAGCCTCCTGCGCGAAATCCCTTCGGTGTCGTGACGGAGCCGCCTTCCACGATATGAACCTGTTTGTGTTCTTCCATTTCCATCCTCGTCGCCCCTGCTTTCTCTATACATTCGCCCAGGCCGCTTAGCCCTGCATGACCTGTGTATGAAACTATAAAACTCTTAAGGATACACTGGCGCCATATGAAGGCCAAGCGCCTCGTCCCATCCCATCATTAAGTTCAAGTTTTGAATGGCCTGGCCGGCTGCGCCCTTCACTACATTATCAATGACAGAAATGATCGTGATTCTTCCAGTGCGCGCATCCGCGGCAAATCCGATGTCGCAATAGTTCGATCCCGTTACTTCCTTCGTTGCCGGCCACTGTCCGGCTGGCCGAATGCGGACGAACTTCTTCCCTGCATAATACTCCTCATACGCCCGAACCCAATCCTGATCCGTGCGCGCTTCCGACTGCACGCCGTAAATCGTCGTCATGATCCCCCTCGTCATCGGAACGAGATGAGTCGTGAAGGTGACGTTGACCGGCTTGCCCGCAGCGTCGCTCAGAACCTGTTCAATCTCCGGAATGTGCTGATGCTTGTTGACCTTGTAGGCGCGGAAGTTCTCATTGATTTCCGAATAGTGCACGGTCAGGCTCTGACCGCGCCCGGCACCGGATACGCCAGACTTGGCGTCAATGATGATCGAAGCCGGGTCAATCCATCCCCGCTCCACAGCCGGCCACAAGGCCAAGAGGGTCGCAGTCGGGTAGCAGCCCGGATTGGAGATAAACGGCTGCCCCTTCACCTGTGTACCGTAAATCTCGGCAAGACCATAAACAGCCTGCTGCAAATAGCGCTCTTCCGCAGGATCGTGCTTATACCAGGTTTTGTACGCTTCACCCGATTTCAATCGATAATCGCCTGAGAGATCAATCACTTTCAAACCGGCGTCCAGAAATTGAGGCGCCAGCTTTACACTTACCCCGGACGGCGTCGCCAAAAACACCACGTCAGCCTTGCTTTGAATAAGCGGAATGTCCACAGCGTCCAGATTGTCTGTCATGATGCTGTGCAAATGAGGAAAGCCTTCCGTAATTGGTGTGCCAGCTGAGGAAGACGAAATGACAGACGTGATCTCGACTTGCGGATGATGCTGCAGCAACCGAATCAGCTCCACACCGCCGTATCCGGTCGATCCAACTATAGCCGCGCGCAATGGATTTGACATCGTAACCGTCCCCTTTTCCCGTACAAAATAAGTTATGTATGATTATACAATTTGATGCATTAAAATTCAATGTGTGTTTTCTGGATTTACGTCAGCAGGTATAGAATAGTATAGAACGTAAAAATGAGCAAGAGGAGGACAATCAAATCAGTGATGCACAATCAAAAACATTAAGGATTTCCGATTTTGAAGCCCTCACCTAATACCTCGGACGCATCGCTCAAAATCATAAATGCATGCGGATCGACTGAGCGGACAAGTCCTTTCAGCTTGGCAATTTCCCGCTGCGCGACTACGACCATCAGAACGTTCTTCTGCTCCCCCGTATAGCCGCCATATCCGTGCAAGCGAGTCAGGCCCCTGTCGAGATCCTGCAAAATCACGGGCTGCAATTGTTCTGCCTTGTCCGAAATGATGTACGCAACCTTCGACGTAGAAAATCCCACCTGCATCACATCGATTGTCTTCGCGGTGACAAACAGTCCGATCAGCGCATACAGCGCCTTCTCTGGCGTAAAGATGATCCCGGCGCTTACGATCACCGCTCCATCGAAGATCGCCAGCGCCATGCCCAGGCTAAGCCCCGTATACTTGTGCAGGATTTGCGCTGCTGTATCCAAGCCGCCTGTGGAGCCCCTGCCGCGGAAGACCAGACCTATCCCGGCGCCAACCCCGATGCCGCCATAAATCGCAGCCAACAGCAAATTCGGTGTCGGCGGTGACCAACTGCTTGTCAGCAGCACGAAGAATGGCAATATGATGGAACCGAGCACCGTCTTCAAGCCAAAACCGCCGCCCAAGAGCCACCATCCCGCAAGAAATATCGGAATGTTCAGCGCCCATTGCACAATCGCCGGTTCAAATCCGAATACATGCTCCGCAATCGTCGATATGCCTGCTACCCCGCCGGACACGATCTGATTCGGATTCAGAAACAGATTGAAGCTGGCCGCGACGACAAACGCACCGGCCAGCAGCAGTCCATATTCATACAGCCGGTACAAGCTGCTGTTCGATTGGATTCTGGATTGTCCCCGTCTTGCTTTTCGCATCATCTTCTGACCCTTCCTGTCCTCATCAACTGTATGTGTCTTGCAGGCATGACGCCGCTGGCTCTCTTTCCGCAGCCCCGTTGCCCGTGCATACCTGCCCGTCCGTCTTCCTGCATGACAGCGCCAGAAAATAAAAGAACATCCCGCTGGGCTTCGCCTAGAGGCAGCCCAACAGGATGAGGCATGCATTAAATTTCTTTGCGCAAATAAGCATCGATGAAGGGATCTAGTTCGCCGTCCATCACAGCCTGCACATTCCCCGTCTCCACGTTCGTCCGATGATCCTTGACCATGCTGTACGGATGAAAGACATAGGAACGGATTTGGCTGCCCCAGCCGATCTCCAGCTGTTCCCCCTTGATTTCCGCAATCTCCTTTTGCTGCTCCTCGAGGCGTCTTTCCAAGAGCTTTGATTTCAGCATGCGCATCGCGCGCTCGCGGTTCTGAATCTGTGAGCGCTCGGTTTGGCAGGCGGTAACGATGCCTGTTGGAATGTGTGTGATCCGGACAGCCGACTCCGTCTTGTTGACGTGCTGGCCGCCTGCCCCGCTCGATCGGTACGTATCGATCCGCAAGTCCTCGGGGCGCACTTCTATCTCTGAGTTGTCATCGTCGATTTCCGGCATGACATCGCAGGAGACAAAAGAGGTATGGCGCCTGCCGGAAGCATCGAATGGGGAAATTCTCACCAAGCGGTGGACGCCCTTCTCCGCCTTCAGGTAGCCGTATGCGTTGTGCCCGCGTATGAGCAGCGTCACGCTCTTCACGCCGGCTTCGTCGCCGGGCAGATAGTCCAGGACCTCGACCTTGTACTCATGCTGCTCGGCCCAGCGGCGGTACATGCGCAGAAGCATTTCCGCCCAGTCCTGCGACTCGGTGCCGCCCGCTCCCGGGTGCAGCTCCAAAATCGCATTGTTCTTGTCGTACGGACCGTTGAGCATCAGCTGCAGCTCAAATGCCTTGAGTCCGGCCATAAGCTCATCCGCAGCTTCACGAATTTCCGCCTCCAGCGATTCGTCATTCTCTTCCTCGACGAGCTCGATCATGGCAGCGAGATCCTCCTGCTGCTGCGCCAGCTTCTCATACTGGTCTACGACCGATTTGAGCGCATTGCTTTCGGCGATCAGCTTCTGTGCGCGTTCGTTGTCATCCCAGAAATCCGGCTCGCTCATCTTCACTTCATAGTTCTCAATCTGCTCCAGCTTGTATTCTAAGTCAAAGAGACCCCCTAAGGGTAAGAATACGTGCAGCCGCTTCTTTGGCCGCGTGGCGAATCTCTGCGTCGATCATGATTGCTTCACCTCTCGAAATAATCAATGGCTGAACAGCTGGAACGAAGCGGGAAACAGGCCAGTATGCAACCAACCGTTCACACGCCCGCCTCTCCTTCGTTCAGCCGCTTTATTACTCTATGCCTGTTGCCCGTGGCATTGCTTGTATTTCTTGCCGCTGCCGCATGGACATGGATCATTGCGCCCAACCTTTTCCGCGCGGCGGACAGGCTTCTTCGTCACTTCTGCGTTCGGATCGACCGCTTGTCCTTCGGCAACCGCCTCACGCTTCAGGTTCGTCTCTACGTGCGCCTTCATCGTATACTTGGCGACATCTTCCTGAATGCTCTCGATCATTTGCTGGAACATCTCAAATCCTTCAAACTGATATTCCCTCAGCGGATCCGTGCCGCCGTAAGCCCGCAAGTGAATCCCCTGACGAAGCTGGTCCATCGCATCGATGTGATCCATCCACTTGGAATCCACCGCGCGGAGAATGACGACCTTCCCGAATTCGCGCATCGTCTCTTCGCCGAGCTCTTGCTCACGCTGATCGAACAGTTCTTTGACCATGCCGCGGAGCTTCTCGATGATTTCTTCCTTTTCCTTGCCCTTCAAATCGTTCTCCGCCAGCATGCCTTCCTGCAGGAAGGTTGCATTGGCATAGTCAACGACTGCAGCGATGTCCCATTCCTCAGGCACCTGATCGTCGGGACAATGAGCTTCTACAATACGCCCAATTACCGGCTCAATCATATTCCAAGTGATCTGTTTCATCTCAGCGGCGTCGGCATCCAGCACTTCCTGACGCTGCTTGTAAATGATGTTCCGCTGCTGATTCATGACATCATCGTACTGCAGAACGACCTTCCGCACATCGAAGTTGCTGCCTTCCACCCGTTTCTGTGCGGATTCCACCGCCTTGGTGATCAGCTTGCTCTCGATCGGCTGGTCTTCCTCAAAACCGAGTCGGTTCATCATGCTCATAATGTTCTCGGCGCCAAAGCGGCGCATCAGCTCGTCCTCCAGCGACAGATAGAACTGGGAGGAGCCGGGATCTCCCTGACGGCCGGCGCGGCCGCGCAGCTGATTGTCAATCCGGCGGCTCTCATGGCGCTCCGTCCCGATAATGTGAAGCCCGCCAAGATCCGCCACGCCTGAACCAAGAACAATATCTGTACCGCGTCCAGCCATGTTGGTGGCAATCGTCACCGCGCCGGCTTGCCCGGCCTTGGCTACAATTTCCGCTTCCTCTGCATGATACTTGGCATTCAGCACCTTATGCGGGACGCCTTTTTTCTTCAGCAGATTGGATAGCCGCTCCGAATTTTCAATCGATACCGTGCCGACCAGCACCGGCTGATTGTTCCGGTGGCGGCGTTCAATCTCCTCGGCCACCATCTTGTATTTGCTCTGCTCGGTCTTGTAGACAACATCCGGCATGTCGTTGCGGATCATCGGCTTGTTCGTCGGAATGACCACTACGTCCAACCCGTAAATCTTTCCGAATTCCTCTTCTTCCGTCTTCGCTGTTCCTGTCATGCCCGACAGCTTCTTATACATCCGGAAGTAGTTCTGGAAGGTGATTGTCGCCAGCGTCATGCTCTCGTTCTGTACCTTAAGGCCTTCCTTCGCTTCAATCGCCTGGTGCAGACCGTCGCTGTAGCGACGCCCGGTCATCAAGCGGCCGGTGAATTCGTCAACGATGACCACTTCGCCGTCCTGAACCACATAATCTACGTCCCGCTTCATGATGACATGCGCCTTCAGCGCTTGCGTAATGTGGTGGTTCAAGGTAACGTGAGCATGATCGAACAAGTTCTCGATGCCGAACGCTCTCTCCGCTTTTTCCACCGCTGGCTCGCTAAGCTGCACACTCTTGACCTTGATATCCACGGTGTAGTCTTCTTCCGGATTCAAGGTTTTGACAAACCGATCAGCCGCATAGTACAGATCCGTGGACTTGGCAGCTTGTCCAGAAATAATCAGCGGTGTCCGCGCCTCGTCGATCAGGATGGAATCGACCTCATCGATAATGGCATAGTGAAGCGGACGCTGTACCATCTGCTCCTTGTACAGCACCATGTTGTCGCGCAAATAATCAAAGCCGAACTCATTGTTCGTGCCATATGTGATGTCACAGTTGTAGGCTTCCTGCTTCTGGTCATGCGACAGGCTGTTCTGGTTCACGCCTACTGTCATGCCAAGGAAGTTGTAGATGTTGGCCATCTGCTGGCTTTGCACAGTCGCCAAATAGTCGTTGACCGTAATGACGTGCACACCCTTGCCTTCCAGCGCGTTCAAATACACTGGCAGCGTAGCGACCAGTGTCTTCCCTTCCCCCGTCTTCATCTCGGCAATGCGTCCCTCATGCAGCACCATCCCGCCAATCAACTGAACGTCGAAATGGCGCATGCCGAGCGTTCGGCGCGCAGCTTCGCGCACTACTGCAAAGGCCTCTGGAAGCAGATCATCCAGGGTTTGGCCGTTCGCTAGCCGTTCGCGGAACTCCGCTGTCTTCCCCTGCAGCTGCTCGTCCGACAAAGCCTCTATTTGCGGCTCCAATGCATTGATTTCCACGACCTTGCGCTGCAGTCGCTTCAGCTCCCGATCGTTCGGATCGCCAAAGATTTTCTTTACCAAACCTAACATGTGGGTGTCCCCTTTCCGAAACATCAGTCGATGGTATTCATTGTATCAGTTTTCATCGGGTGGTAGCAAGACGAGTCTCCGGCGGAAACTGCTTCCACTCATAAAGAAAACCGTCCTGCACGGTGCGGGCAGGCTTGCACCACCGAACAGGAACGGTTCTGTTGAATAGCTTATCCTATGTGAGAGCAGATCGCTCTGCTTCCTTACTTGGCTGGTTCAATCAACCCATACCGACCATCGCTTCGCTTATAGACGACATTCACCTCATCGGAATCCATATTGGCGAAAACAAAAAAGTTGTGGCCGATCATGTTCATTTGAAGGATCGCTTCCTCTACGTCCATCGGCTTCAGAGTAAAGCGCTTGGTGCGAACCACCTCGATATCATCTTCCTCATCATGAACAGGGATGCTTGGCGCGGACGTTTCAAAGTTGTCCTTAAAGAGCGAGCGCAGGCTGCCTTCCTGGCGGAACTTGCGGTTCACCTTCGTCTTGTGCTTGCGAATTTGCCGCTCCAGCTTATCGAGCACCAAGTCAATGGACGAGTACATATCCGAATTGCGCTCCTCTGCGCGAAGCAGCAGGGACGGCATTGGAATCGTTACCTCCACATTGTGAATGTCCTTGTTGACGCTTAAGGTGACTTGGGCTTCAGAAGTAGGGGGAGTATCAAAGTAGCGTTCGAGCTTGCTGAGTTTCTTTTCCACGTAATCTTTCAGCGCTTGGGTGACTTCAAGATTCTGACCGCGAATATTCATTCTCATGAGAACTCCTCCTCCTTTTGCTTGTCTCTATTGTACCATACCCAGCAGGCGCCTTCAAAAAACATTTACAAAGATTCGAGGAATGTTCACCTATCTGTTCTACAAGACCTTCCAATGCATGCAAATGACCCGCCCCAGGGGAAATTCCCCCGGGGCGGGTCGGCTGCTAATCGATCTATAATCCTCTATAGGAGGCGGGCATCACACCCGCGGAGAGATTATAATTTAACTACGTTAGCTGCTTGAGGTCCGCGTGCGCCTTCGACGATGTCGAATTCTACAGCTTGACCTTCGTCAAGGGTTTTGAAGCCTTCGGATTGGATGGCGGAGAAATGAACGAAAACGTCGCCGCCTTCTTCTGTCTCAATAAAGCCATAGCCTTTCTCTGCGTTAAACCATTTAACTTTACCTTGCATGCAAAAACATTCCCTTCGTATTCAAGTAGCTGTGAGGTTACACTCACATCCTGAATATAACACTCGCTATCTCGGTTGTCAATCGAAAACGCATACGAAAAGCCTGTCGTAATGCGGAATAGACGATCCTTTGGAAGTGGACAAATCATTGAGCGCGGGGCCTGTCTTACAGAGCGCAACTTCCCGTCTTCCGGCAAACTAAAGTTATCCCTGAGTTATTTACAAGTTCTTAACATGATGAAAGCTTGTTTTCATTAGTTATGCACAAAGTTGTCCACATTATCCACAGATTTGCGAAAAAGATATTCACAGTTGTTCATTGGGATACTACTACTTAATATGAAAACAACTAATTCCGATATAACTTAGTACAAGCTAAATTAGGGGGAAACTATACTTGAATGCTCACTTGTCCATTGCTGAGAAGCTTACATTAGCTGTCCGATCCGTCATTCCTGCTGAGGAACTTCAACATATAGCACTTCACGAACCTAGATTTCATGGCAATGAATGGGCTTATGTAAAGGAATGTATCGATACCAACTGGGTTTCATCAACTGGCAGCTATGTCAACCGATTTGAACAGATGCTAGCTGAATTTACGGGGATTCCCCATGCCGTCGCTGTCGTGAATGGCACAGCGGCATTGCATATATGTCTAAAACTTTCTGGTGTAAGCACAAATGATGAAGTGCTCATGCCTACTTTAAGCTTCGTTGCTACGGCAAATGCCGTCTCCTATGTTGGAGCTATTCCACATTTTGTGGATAGCGATAGGAGAACATTAGGCATTGATGCTGTTAAGCTAATGGATTATTTGAAGGAAATAAGCGATGTACGTGGGTCTATGATCTTCAACAAACGTACCGGCCGGAGAATCAAAGCGGTCATACCGATGCATACGTTCGGTCATCCAGTCGATCTCGATGCCTTAAAGGAAGTATGCGATCATTACCATTTAACTATGATTGAGGACGCTGCCGAATCCCTAGGCTCCTATTACAAGGGGGTTCATACGGGACATCAAGGCCTCATGTCCGCATTTAGTTTCAACGGCAACAAAATCATAACTACTGGAGGCGGGGGTGCTATCCTGACCCACAATGCCAAATTAGCCGAATATGCCCGGCACTTGACGACGACAGCGAAAGTTCCCCACAAGTGGGAATATTACCACGATGAGATTGGCTACAATTATCGAATGCCAAATATAAACGCTGCTCTAGGTTGTGCCCAATTAGAGCAGCTGCCGCGTTTTATTCAAGCAAAAAGGAGTCTAGCCGATCAATATAAGCTTGTGTTCAAGGATATACAAGGTGTGGAATTTTTCGAAGAAGCCCCATATGCTCGCTCAAATTATTGGCTCAATGTTGTTTTATTGCATCCTGAATATGCGGATCAACGCGATGAGCTTCTGAATCTGTCGAATGCACGTGGCGTGATGACACGTCCATCTTGGAATCCTCTTCATACTCTACCTATGTATGCCCAGGCTCCAAAGATGGACTTGTCTGTTGCGGAAGAATTAAACGGACGAATCATTAACATTCCAAGCAGTGTTTATGATAATGCTATCTCCATTTAGTCCATATTCACCATGCAGATAACCCGCCATCTACAATAATGTTTTGACCGGTTACGTAACTGGAAGCATCGGAGGCTAAAAACAACAGGACTCCAACTATCTCATGAGGCTTGCCCATTCGCCCAAGCGGAATACGTTCAGAATACTTTTTCACGAAAGTGTCATTCTGACCACTTTCTATGCCACCGGGGGTTAGTGTATTCACACGAATCCCCTTGTCTGCCCAATAAGTCGCCAAGTATTTGGTCAACCCAACAACAGCTGACTTGGACGCTGAGTAAACTGCCGGAGTATTAATCTGTCTGTTCAAATAGTGCGAGCCCTCATATATCCTTTGATCAGGACCCCTAATACCGTAAATGGAAGAGGTTTGGATAATAGAACCTCCTTTGCCCTGCTTCACCATCTGCCTACCTACTGCTTGTGCCACTAGAAACATCCCATCAATATTGACAGACATCACTTTTCTCCATTGATCCAAGGAATATTCCTCGAATGGGGCGAAAAACTCATCTAGATTCTCAGATTTGCTGGCCGCATTATTATGAAGGATGTGGACTTCACGGAATTCATGCAGCACTTTTTCGAGCATGCTCTCCACACTGTCTGGAGAAGAAACATCGCACTTGATTCCAACTGCCCGAATAGAGAATTGGCTATGCAATTCATTCGCTATTCGTACCGCCTCATCCTCGTTAATATCTACAACAGCAACATTTGCACCATACTCAGCCAAACCCTGACAAATCTTTTTTCCTAATATACCGGCCCCGCCAGTTACTATTGCAGTCTTTCCTCTCAGATCAAAAAAATGCTTATTAGAATCCAAGTTCATCAAGCACTATCCTCCCGCTTCCTTGTTGTGCAATGTGGCCTGCATACAAAATTCTCATGATTGTTAAAGTATCCACATCGGGGATGGCATTTCGTTTTTTGTCTATAGAATTAAAAAAGTGCCATAACATACGTCTAAACATAGTAAAGTTATCGGAAATCTCATGAGAGCTTCTTAGCTTCGATCCAAATATTTCAATTGAAAAAGTTTTCGGGATTTCCCCTAAGGCATCAATCTGCACAGCAGAACCATTCTCCATCTCGATCGCGATAGATGTATGATTGGCAGGAATACGGGTAACCGCAATACATTTCGAACGTAGAAGCGGATATATCGCATCCAGAATATGAATCCCATACTTATCCCAACCATTTACTACTGTACCGCGTATCAATTTGATATCGCCATACTGAGAGATGTTTCTTTTCACAGTGTCCAATTCTCTGGCATAACGCATTGCCGAGCAGCTCATAAGTTGACCTGAGGCCAAATAAGGCTTGAAGAAGTTTATTTCTTCCGGACAGAGACTTAGCGGTTTATCTATAAAAACAGGAAGACCTGCATGGAGAAACGGTTTGGAAAGCTCCACATGCGTATTGTAATCATCCCGTGCAATAATAACGGCATCTACATGCCCAATCATGTCTTCCGGCTGTTTGACAATGTTTTCAATGTAACAAGCCTTGCTCATTTGCTTGGTAAGTTCCTCATCCTGTGTCCATGCATGTGTAACGCTAATTCCGTTCAGACCAACATCGGCAGGATCTCTCTCGCTCATATAATCATGAATGACATTCCAGCCCATCTTACGCAATTCGATCTCGTTAAATCCGTTTATGATCGCAGAAAACGAAATAGGATGGCCATTGCCCTCGCTCATCCCAATTATTCCAACCCTTACCACGACGTCCAACCGCCATCTACACAAATATTCTGACCCGTCATATAACTGGATGCATCCGAACATAACAGCGCGACAGCACCTTTGATCTCATGTGGTTGTCCAATTCGATTCAACGGGTTCTTTGCACTTAAATTTGAAATAAAATCTTGATTTTTTTGTGTTTCACTTGTTGGAAAAGGTCCAGGACTCAAACAATTTACTCGAATGCCATAAGGAGAAAGGAAGCTCGCAAGATACTTTGTAAACTGAATGACACCTGCTTTTGCTGCGCCGTAACTCGGCGGGTTGGCAAATTGTATGCCATCATATATCCTATAGTCCGGAGCTACGTGCCCATACATGGAAGTAATATTTAAGACCACTCCCTTTTTCTCTTTTAAGCCTGGTAGAGTGGCCTTGACCATGCGGAACACAGAATTCAAACTCATTTCAATATCATAGTCCCAATCTTCATCGGTAATAGACTCGAACGAGTTTTTTTTGCCTGACCATGCATTATTCACAAGTATGTCCAAGCCCCCGTACTGTTCCTCCATTCTTCTGGCAGTTTCTTGAATTTGACGCTTGTTTGTCAGTTCTAACTCGATAGCCTCTATATCGACTGTCCCCTGAAAGATTTCTTGGATCTCCTTGCATTTCTTCTGGGAATTGTCCAAATTTCTGCTTGCTATGACTACTTTGGCTCCTAATTCCAACAATGCGTGGCATATCTCCGTACCAAGATGTCCCGCCCCACCTGTTACAAGCGCTACTTTTCCATGCAGGGAGAATAATTGCTTAAGTGTACGCATCAGGCATTTTTCCTCCGTAACAAATAGTCTGCAAATTCAAAGTGTATCTCATCATCAATGTCAACGGAACGTTCCTTAGGCATCAAAACAACGCCACTTTTCCCAAAAAAAGCACTGATATGCTCTGACTTCAAACGATCTATCACAAAAGCATAGACAGCGCCATTAAGCTGATAGGCTCTGGGGAGCTTTTGCCTGGGAAGCCACGGGATCGCACCATCAATGAAAGTCTGGGCCATTCCGTCGTCAATCTTCCAGGCTCTATGAGGATTCAACTCAGCGTCCATGAAAGTAGCAACAGAATCAAAGTCTGTATCACTATCCGCCAACAGATACAAACATTGTTGTATATCATCCAGTGATCGCATAGGGGATGTAGGTTCAAGCAAAACCATATATTCAGCCGTTTCCCCTTCCACTCTAATTTTTGCGATCAGATCCTTGATTGCATCCATAACAAGAGAGTCATCTTGGGCTAAATGTTCGGGACGATGAATGACTTCAGCACCATACTGCCTGGCTACGGAAGCAATCTTCTCATCCTCCGTTGATACGATGACGCGGTCAATTTCTTCACACGCCTTCGCCATCTCGATAGACCACGCAATTAACGGCTTTCCTCCCAATTCCTTTATATTTTTATATGGGATGGATTTACTTCCCCCTCTAGCCGGAATTACTGCAACAATCCTTTTGTTATTTATCAAGAGAAATCCTTCCCTTCATCCAAAAATTTCGCTGTACTCACCGTTAGCTCGGTTAAAATCATCCATCCTGCCAATGTCCATCCAGTATTCGCGTATTGGAAAGACTGTCGTTTTATTCCCTTGGGAAATGAGCAAATCAAATAATGTTGGCATATCATAATATTGATTGACGGGTACATATCCCAGCGCTTCTGGACTCAAAACATAAATGCCACCATTAACGAAGTATTTTTGGACTGGTTTTTCTTCAATGCCGATCAATCGATCCTGATCCATCTTGATTACACCATACGGAATTTGATAATTATATTCTCTGACACACATCGTCGCTGTGGCAGTTTGCTCTTGATGAAAGTCCAATAGGTGCTGGAAATTAATTTTTGTCAGTAAATCTCCATTCATGACAAGTATCGGTTCCTTTGGTTTTTCTGGCAGCAAACTGAGAGCACCTGCAGTCCCTAGCCGCTCGGTCTCATGTAAGTATTGAATCTCTACTCCCCACTTAGCACCATCTCCAAAGTAGTCCTTTATCATATCCGCCTTGTAGTTTACGCTTACATAGAATCGATAAAAGCCTTGGTCAATAAAGTTTTCAATGATTGTCTCCAGCAGTGGGCGATTCCCAACATGAAGCAAGGGCTTTGGACATTCGTCCGTTAATGGCTTTAGTCGCGTTCCCAAGCCGCCAGCCATGATTACTACGAAGTTGTTGCTTTGTCTGCTTCGTATAAACTGATCCAGCAGTTCTATCCCAACTACTCGCCCTTCGTCATCCAACACCGGGATTTGGCGACAGTGTTTTTTCTTCATCATTGCAAACACTGCTTGTTTACTCTTCCCGATGTTAACCGTAAGAGGTCGTCTGTTCATAATAGAGGAGACAGGAGAATGTAGTTCCTGCCCATTCAGAATGCCTCTTCTAATATCCCCATCTGTGACCGTTCCCAATAGCCGAGTGTGTTCATCAACTACCAACGCTATTTGCATAGCTCCATCATCAATCGTTTTCATTACTTGAAGGATTGAGGTATTAGGGTTAATTAATATATTAGTCCAACTATTCATGTTTCCCCTCCTCGGCAGGCACACCCATCACCACTGTATCATCTGGCACATCTTTAACAACAACGGAGCCAGCTCCAATCGTGCAGCGGTTCCCCACTTCCTTATGAGGGAGAAGAACGGCTCCAGCACCGACAAAGGATTCCTCCCCCAGCCTGACATGACCGCATAAGGTTGAGCCAGGGGCTATATGCGTGTGAGCACCAACCCAACAATCGTGATCAACAGAAGCTTTAGTATTCACAACCGCATTGCACCCTACGGAGGTCCCTGCTTGCAATATGGCACCCGCCATGATCTGGACACCTTCTCCTAACTGCGTATAGGAAGAGATAATTGCTGACGGATGAATAACTGTGTGAAATCGATATCCTCGTTCCTTGAAGAAATGGTAAATATTGATCCTTTTTCTTGATCTTCCGACATACCCAATCGCATTCACCAGCATCACCTCATTCGGAGAATGATGCAGTATTTGCTGATCCTGCCCCAACACCGGTGCATCGAGTACAGTCTCTGTCTCTGAATGAGGCAAGGTAACGCCTAATATTTCACAATTTGTCATAAGGAGGATGTCCATGAGCACTCTAGCGTGGCCACCCCCACCTATTACGATTATCGGCACTTTCATAGTTCCACTAGCTCGTCGGCATCATAATGACGCGTGGCTTTCTGCCCGAGAATGCGCCAATACTGCATGGGCTGTGTTCCACCACCTGGTCGCTTCACCGTCAAGTTCTCGGAAGTAAAGCACTCGCCTTCACGTACAGGTTTGGAAGTCACCAAGCTTTTGCGAGAAACTTCCAGGTTCTTAAGCTCGGACTCTGCGGGTAGCTTAAGCGGCCCTCCTAATGATTGATCTACATCTCTAATTGCTGCTATCATTTCTTGCAATTGCGCCGGATCAAGAGATGCTTTATGATCTGGTCCGGGCAGCTCCTTGTCAAGCGTAAAATGTTTTTCTATTATTTGTGCCCCTAGCGCGGCCGCAGCAATTGGAATGGCGATGCCCTTCGTATGATCTGAGTAGCCCACAGGCAGATCAAACGCATGAGACAAGGTCAGCATGGCTTTCAAGTTAACATCGTTAACAGGTGCAGGATATTCGCTGGTACAATGAAGCAAAGTTACATGTTGCTTCAAGCTTGCCTGCCCCTTTTCCGACCTGTAAGCTTGCCGAAAACGTTCAATGGATGGCTCCATTCGATTCGATACCGCATACCCAAATGCCAGGACTCCAAGAGCTTCCTCTATTTCACCTAATGTCGCCATTCCTGTTGACAAGATTACAGGAATGTTACCTTGGGAAATTCGCAACAGCAAGAGAGCGTTCGTCAAATCACCTGATGATATTTTCATGACAGGCAATTTAAGCTTGCCAATCAAAAAATCAGCGCTTTCCAGATCAAAAGGAGTGGAGAGAAATTGAATGCCCCTCTCTTTCGCGTAATGAACCAGCTCAAAGTGTTGTTCATATGAAAGCTCCAGTTTTTTGAGCATATCATATTGTGATTCATCCGCACTCGTATTCGTTAATTGATAGGCTGCTTTCGCAGCATTCAACGTAACTATTTTATCGGCACGAAAGGTCTGAAATTTAATTGCGTCTGCTCCGGCATCTGACGCTGCCTCTATCAATTCTTTGGCTAAAGCAAGAGAGCCGTTATGATTCACGCCGGCTTCGGCAATGATATAAGTCCGCTTCATTTAGATCATCTCCTTCAAAAGCATAAAACCTTCCGCTGCTTTAGCGCCAGCTGCAGCCCCTCGGACAGCAGACAGCGATTGAATGGCTTCTATGCTGCGCGGAAATGGAAAATCCCCCATTTCACTACTGTAATGAGTCATGATTTTAATCTTTTCATCCAAGTAATCGGTAATATCCACAAATACATTAGGCCTAAATAGATTTCCGTCTGGATGAATATCGAAGTCTGTCTCCGACAAAGTCTCATAACACATAATCTTTTTTACAGTAGGGTACCGGAACCACTTCGTACATGCTGAAGCCGCCTGAAAAACAGTTTGATGGTCCGAGTGGATATCCCCTGGATAAGGCAAATATACGATTTCAGGTAGAACTTTTCGAAATACCTCTCCCATACTAGCTACAATGTCACCCAGAGGATAGCTTTCCAATCGGGCTGCAGTATATCCTAATCTATGAACGCTGGTAAATCCATACATACGGGAAACGGCTTCTATCTCCTGCTTTCTTCGCTCGCGGTCAATTTCCGTGCTGTTCGCTTTATCCATTTGTGTGACGATAATCCAGTGGATACGATCTCCGCTGGCTGCATGACGCAGTAAAGTTCCTCCGCAACCGAGCGTTTCATCATCTGGATGTGGCGCTACAACTACTACTTCTCTTCCCATTAATATGTCAAATCCTTTATACAGATTTTTTCATCCAACGGAATCGATGCCAGTACATTCGCTATGGCTTCAGATGTCTTGCCGTTCCCATATGGATTGGTACAATTGGCAACCAGCTTCTTGTAGTCTTCGTCAAACAAGGCTTTATGAACAGCCGAGGTTATTTCATCCACATTGTGTTGTACAAACTGAACATTTTCAGCATGCAGCCTCCCCTTTTGTCGGTTTCCAATATTGACTACAGGCAACTTGAGCAAAGGGGCTTCCATGATTCCTGCACTTGAATTCCCCAGCATGCAGCCAGCATGTCTCATCAAATTAACAAATTCAAGCCTCGGGATGTTATGCGCAGTATACAGGTGTGGAAGATGTTCATATTCTTTTATGGCTCTTCTCATACTCTGACTGCCTGCATCGGAATTGGGATAGCTAAGTACCGTCTTGATCTTGAGATGCTCGATTGCTTCAAGCGTCACTTTCATTTGATGGTATGCTTGATCAATTTCAGTTGATATGACGTGTTGAATTAAAATAATAAACGGCTCACCGTCATTCAATTCGAAGCCGATCCTTTGGGATAATTCAGAAACCGTAAGCCATGGCATTTGAAGCAAGCGGTCAAGGCCTGGATTCCCAAAGTTAAAAACACGAAACGGCTGTTCTCCCATCTTTAAAACTCGATCATAGCTTTCCTGGTTGGTCACAAAGTGCAAGTGAGCCAACTTGGTAACCGCATGCCTGACTTGATCATCTACATTTCCGACCACCCTGTCCCCACCTGCTATATGTGCGACAGGAATGTTCATATATGCACCTGCCAACGCAGTGCTGATCGATTCTTCTCTATCTCCCAATACGAGTAGAATATCAGGACGAGTTCTTGCTATAGTCTGGACTAATCCCTGAAGTTGAATAGCCAATCCCTTTACTCTCGACGAATCCTTATCACCGTATATCAAGCTTTCAATTTGATCCTCAATCACAAAACCGTCTTTCCGTATTTCTTCAATTGTCATGCCATAGCCTGGTGAAAGATGCGCCCCCGTTACAACAAGCGACAAGGACAATTCCGAATGCGCTTCTATTGCCCGGAATACGGAGGACATGATATCATATTCCGATCTAATTCCCGTAACTCCCAGTACTCTCCTAATTGCCATTATTGTACCTTCCTTTGCATGCAACTTACTGCAACAAACTGGAATCCTGCTCGCATTGCGAATTGCCGGTCTACTTCACGATCACCAAAGTAAACAACCTTGTTGCCGCACACTCCTCGCAAGATGGGGATCTTATCAACAGATAATATGGACGGCTTATAATACTCCCGACCATACTTCCCTGTAATCACTGCTTGTTTCTCGTCAAACCATCTGTGCAACTGCAGGGAGGTGAACTTATTCATCTGCAAATACGCAGGTCCGTCTGATACAAGAAATACGTTATAGGTTGATGCTATCTTATCCAACAATTGTTCCACATCGACAGGAAGCGTTAGCTTCGGGTCAAAATGCCGATATATATCCAAACATCGGTCGATAATGATCGACTTTATAGATGGGGGAATGGCATATTGGTCCAATAACTCATCAAATATTTTGTTATACGAGCTGCCCTTTTCCATCCAACGTTGCAGTATCCAGTCATATATTTGGTAGCGGCAATCCAGGCAATACTTGGCCAATTCCATGGATATCGGTTGATACACCTGCTTTATGAACTCCAGTTCGTCGTACAAGGTGCCATCCATGTCAAAGCCTACTGTGCTTACTTGACACCAGTCTATATCAGGAAACAAAGACTTCATCATAATACCTCAACATTTTCATACCATATTGAACAGGTTTGGGATGCACATTATTATGATTTACGAAATGATCCGTTATTAATTTGAACCAATTTTCTGTAGCTGCGAAACCTAATGCCATTCCTCCAGCTACTCGCGGATTGATTTCCAGAAACTTCAGCGTCCCATCCGTACAGCGAAAACATTGCACATTAATTGGACCTTGAAACCGCAGTTTTTGACATATCACATGGATCCACTGTATGATTTCCGGATCGTGCACCACTATTCCCCCTGTGGACTTGCCCTCACGGACCATCCACCGTTGTCTGGGAACAATATATACAGGGTCTCCATGTCGATCAACGAACACATCAACAGTGAACTCTTCCCCTTCTACTGCTTGCTGTGTGATCATCTGATCCATGGTTACTGATTCGCCAGGTGCAAGGAAACGAACTCCTTGTCCACCTCTTCCATATCTTGGCTTAAGCAGATTGTAATCTTGACTTAAGCTCGTTGGGGGCGTAGGGATGCCGTGACGTATAAAAAATTCGTAGGTTTTCCATTTATCCTGGCAAACTTCTATCGTTGCAGGTGCAGAGGTAATCACATGCACACCCATGCGAGAATAGAATTCCGTTCGTATACTCCACTCAAGTAATGTCTCATCTAAGGAAGGGAGCACAATATGAATTTTATTGTCTATTATCATTTTGGTTATTTTTTCCCAAAGCTGACTATCATGCTTGGAAGGCATCAACAGGAACTCATCTGCCAAATAGCGAGCAGCAATGTCTTGATTAATATCAGAGGCTATGGCACGATGTCCGGCCTGCTGTATCGCCTTGATCAGATAGCCGGAAGTCAAGCTGCCAGATGCCTCCAATAAGATATTGTACATGTTCGTTGCCTCCTTTCAGCAGTTCAACTGCATATTGAACCACGCATTCACTTCATCATGAGAATAATCAGCCCGGTTATGTATCAGGCCAAACAAACAATCCTGATTATGCCGTGGAGGACCTAAAACGGTGTGTTCTGCTTGAGTTTCAATCCATAAACAGTCCGCATCAAATGTCCTCACAAGCTTCTCTATTCTGGAATGGTTCACAGGATAGTTTAGAGCATCGTTGCTGTAGATAAAATCAACTACATTGTATAAGCCCGGTCTTGGGGCTTGTTTCATGATAGGCTTCATTGTTATAAGATCGATATATGCGTCAATAAAGTGATACTGAAGACAATAAGGCGCTATATGCGTTTCGAAGTAGTCCCCCGGAATACCAAAGTCGAGCTCAATGATTTCTATCCTGCTTCCTTGCTTCACGATATCCAGTTTTAAGACCGCTGATTGTACTTCTAACCGACTTACTGCTGTCAGGACGAACTGCTCTAACTCCTGATCTGAAAAAACCGGCGTTAGCCTTCCTATAATAAATGAATTATGGAGATTGGTTCTTTCCAGAATAGAGCAATACTTCACCTCTGAACCCTGAACAATCACGCATACCCGATATTCGACTCCATCGATATATTCTTGCAGGAACCAGTCTGGACATTGTTTTTTCAAAGCAGCAGGATGGTCCTCGCTCGTGAGTCTTCGGACGCCATTGCTCGCAATTCCGTTGGGGGACTTCAATAAGTACCGATCAAGCACATGATCATCAGCCATGTCCGCAACTTCTATTTCCTCAAGGGTACTTAGCCCCTTGCCTTCAAGCATACGACGCATCATCCGCTTATCGCTGCTCATCAGCACCTTCATTGCATCCAGTGAGCCCGGAAGAGCAAATCGCTTTGCAATTCCATACTGGGTCAACAATGCCTTACCGCATGAAAAACACCCGATCGTAAAAAAATCCAGTCCCAGACTCTCCAGCCATGGAATAGCAGCCTCTATGTTGTGAGTGCTAATAGATTGAAAAAAAACACTCCTGTCTTTGCCAGGCGCGTCTTGATCGCGATCAAACGAAATTACCTTATACCCTTTCTGTTCAAGTGCATGTATAAAGGGAAGTTGGTTTTTTCCGGCTCCTACACTTATCACATAAGCCAATGTCAGTCATCCTCTTTAGTTCAAACTTTTTCCCGCAACCACTTCTCGATACGCTCAACCAATTGAGGTGATATCGCTCTCACATACTCCCAGGCTTCCGCTTCGTCATCGCTACTGTGAATAAAATTCACTTTTTTGCTTCCCAAGTATTTCTTGCAAATGTCCTCGCGCAGAATTCTCTTCATGTAATACTTCATATTCCTCACATATGGATTGACCTGGAGCAATTCGTCCGTCACGGGCGTTGGATCGCGATCAAATACTGCAATTACGGCCGCTGGTTCTCCGCCACTTTCCCCCCATGCATCCGTTCCCCAATTCCCGCTTCTAATCCTCTGTGCGGCATTGACTTTCTCTACTTGATCCAACACTTGTGTATGCATGATCTCTAACCCGTTGCGGCTTAACCAACCTTCGATTTCCTGCAACAAGTTGTTCGCCACAGCCCATTCCCGAACGATAAAAACCATAAACTCCCCTTCACCGGCTTGTTTATTCGTTGAAGGGTGCAAGCTTTCCAACCATGGGCTCCTTTTGTCGATTGCCAATCTTCTAACAGTATCAATAGATGGCGCCCAGTTGTGCTTTTGTAGAAACTGGTGCAATGACTCCAAGTTAAGTGGAACCTCATATTTCAATGAAGTAGCTAACTCCAATAATTTTCTCGCATATTTATTATCATGTTGCAGTTTAGGATTCTCACAATCTGCGTATATAGGCAACCCTGACTTTTCCGCTTTATGATAGACTACATGATAGGCTAAGCTAAAAAAATACGCATGGTCGTCGGGCACATAATATTTCCCTCTCCAGAGCATTTTTCGTTCCAGAATCGACTGTGCTAGATAAGGGGGATAGTATGGACACAGGTTGGATTCTTTGAATCCGTTGACACAATATACTTCACATGGAATCCCACCTGGAGTTAGCGTGAATCCATGAATGCCGTATAATTTCATATAATCGCTATCACGTACTAGGATATCGATGTCTTTAGAATTCCAATCAGGCAGCTGCTCGTACCATCGCAATATAACATAATCAATTTCGGCTTCTGCCATGTGCTGAAAAAACCTTTCAGGTCCTACCTCAGGGTCGATATAACAAGTTAGACTGGTCATTGGAATGGACAATGCGTACGTAAAATGTTGATTTCGGACAAACCCCATCTGTTCCAGTTGCTGTGAAATTTGTTCCACATACATCGAAGTAATGAATATAAGCACATCATCGGGCACTTCGTGATTCAAAATTTCCGGTTCGCAGATTTCAATCCCTTCCAAGGTAGTGCCCCATTTCTTGGGATCATTGTCAACGATCCGCTTTACATTTATGGCAGGGTAATCCTCCAAAAATATCCGTGCGCCGGAGCTGCCGCCGAATAGATATATTGCTTTGTTTGATCGGCTATCCCCCGCCATTTGTTCGATTCTTCTCTCTGTACTTAAAATAACCTGATGAGTGTCCATAGTCATTTGTAATCGACGCTCCTATTTTTTTACTCCAAGCCACTCCACCTATATATTGTACCTTTCATGCTTGTATAGGCTTAGATTTTCACTAGCAGTGAACCATTCTATCGTTCGAGTCAATCCCCTTATCAAACCATCTCTATCCCCATAATTAGGACTCCATCCCAACAAATTTCTCGCCTTCCTATTATCCGAGCATAATCGTTCCACTTCACTCTTCTCTGGCCTTAATCGCTGAGTATCCGTAGTAATAGCAACCTGCTTGTCCATAATCCGCGCTATTAATTCTACAGTCTCTTTAATCGAAATTTCATAGCCTGTCCCTAAGTTCACTACTTCACCTACAGATTTCTCTTCAAGCATTGCGTGAATAAACCCTTCCACCGTATCATCGATATAACTAAAGTCTCTAGTTGGATGCAATGAACCCAGTTTCAACTCCCTCACTCCATTGGCTATCTGAGTAATGACAGTGGGGATAATCGCCCGAGCCGATTGTCGTGGTCCATAGGTATTAAATGGACGTACAATTGAAACGGGTGTTCCAAAAGATCGATAGAATGACATTGCGATTTGATCAGCCCCAATTTTAGAAGCAGAATATGGGGACTGACCCTGCAATGGATGTTCTTCCGAAATAGGTACCGTTAATGCCGTGCCGTAAACCTCGCTCGTTGAAGTGTGAATGACTTTCTCAACTTCCAGTTCTCTTGCAGCTTGTACTATATTTAATGTGCCTTTTATATTGGTATCAATATAAGTCTCTGGTGAATGATAGGAATACGGGATCGCGATTAATGCAGCAAGATGGAGTACAATATCGCAACCTTTCATCGCTTCCTTAACTCCATATGGATCACGTATATCTCCAGCAAATACCTCCAACTCTTTCTTCAAGTGTTCTGGAATGTGGTCTAGCCACCCCCATGAGCTAAAAGAATTATAGTAGACGAATGCCTTGACATTATAATTATGACGAATTAAAGCTTCCACAAGATGCGATCCGATAAAACCATCAGCACCTGTCACTAAAACAGTTTTTGTACCTGTATTCACTCTACTTCAACTCCTTGGGTCAAGCTCTTATCGATCCGTTCAATTGCTTTTGATAATTCCTGCTCCAGAAATGGAGTAACGTCCATTATATTTTGAATCAACTTCCTCAAGTGTTTATGTAATAATTCGGCTTTCTCCATAACTGAACCAGCTTCATTAATATCAGGTACAAACCTTAGGAAAATTGAAATTTGTACTTGCAGGGTAAAGGATAGCATATGTTTGGTTACCGCATATTTGTTGATCAACTGCCATTCGGAATCAATTTGGTCCAATAAGCTTGTTAGTTTGCCTAGGTCCATCTTCCCAATCAAACTTGGTATCTTGTGCAGCATTGTATTCAGCACAAGTAAGTGATCCCCCAATTCACTCAATTCATCCAAAGACTTCTGAACGCGATATCTCGTCCTCTTCACTTTACTGGCAGGAAGCTTTGCACGATTAAAGCGCGTGATCTCTTCTACAGAAATATTATCTGCGTATCTGTCCATGATTTCGTGATAGACTTTCTCTATCGGTTTCGATTCCGTTCCCCTGATGCGTGCCCCTACTTTCGAGGTATTCACGAATCCCACTTGTTTGTCGTACTTGCTAATCAGCAATTCGGTATCATGGAGTGTGTTTAATAGAACAGGTGTAGTTTTGTTGTAGCCGCCATTCACGTTAGGAACCTGCAATGTTGCTTTGGCTAACACTCTCTCTACGCGAGCTTTATCTGCTTTTACTCCTTCCGCATAAAACTGATCCTCTGGGAATGAAAAGTCCTGCCCCATCAATATGATATCCGTACAGCCCAAGTGAACAGCCATTTGGATAGCTGTTCCGGTAACAGAAGCAGTTGTGAACACGGTGAGATCTTGTTCATTGAGATTATATAAATATGTTGAAGGATTATCGTTATTAAAAAATAAATGGTATAGGTTTTCGGATTCCATGTTTTCAAGTATCTTGTACTTGATCATTGGACTAAAGACGAGGGAAATGCTCCCCATGTCCAAATCCTTAAACACTTTATAATTCATTTCAGAACCATCCATTGAAACGACAAAATGCGGACTCAGCTCATGGTGAAGAAATGCTTGAATACTTGATCCAGCCGCAATGACAACGCACTTTTCTTTTAATTTTCTTATATACTCTATGTCAGCCGCTAAAGAAGGCCCTGACCCTACTATAATTGCGGGTGTGTCCTTAAACACATTTTTAAGGCTTCCCATTGAATTGCTTGTCAGCACCTTGGGCATGTTCTTCAAGATATTTTCGGTCCATTCGTTCTGATACTTCATCGCAGTATGCATGGATCCTCTTACATCCATAATAGACTTCTGCATATCTTCATTCATTTGGTTGATTTGTTCAGCAAACAGCTTCGAGTATGAAGGTAGTTGCAACACTTCAACTGAATCCTTGATGTGGTTCAGCACGCCTTGCAAAAAGCTTCTGCGCACTTGCTCTTCATTACCGACAGCAAATGAAATAATTCGACTGTGTTTCAAGATTGATGACAAATCTCTTGCTTCCATACTCGCCAGCATGATCTCGATGTCGGGCTCATATATATAAAGGTTAACATCAGGAAATTCATATATCAGTTTCTCAATATGGTAGCCTAATCCAAATCCGTAAATGATAATATGTCTGGATCGGGCCAACTTGTCGTATTGCTGACCTATCCACTTCTCAGCTTCATTCATTGGATCATATTTGCTGTGAATGGGTGTCAAGATTTGCTTGTCCTTGTTAGTGTACTGCAATGTTCTTAGCCCTGATCTACTATCCATCAATTCATACTTCAAGCTGTCTCTGGTTTTGTTCCTTAATATACGATATAAATTGGGATAGTACTCCCGGAATATTATTAGATTGGTAACGGTGTAGTCTTTCATGAATGATTCACCCAAATTCCATAATATAGATAATCTTATCCCTAAATATAATGGCATGCAATCATAAAATCACTGGAAGTTAGCACCATGATAAGGTTTGCCGGGACACAAGATCACATTCCTAGCCTTCTTCCCTAAACAGCTGATCAATCTGCTGAAACAGCTCAGTGAACTCATACTGAACAATATCACCCATTAGTGTGTAATCGGATGTAGTTACAGCCTCATCTAACATCGCAATTTTCTCTTGCATCATTTGAATCACAGGTTTCATCGATTGGGCATTCGTTAAGCTGTGATTATGCTTTTCTAATATTGTCTCCACGAACAATATCGATTGCGATAACCACTGAACACCTTCAATAAACTTTGAAAACAAATTCCAATGATCTGTGTCTGGTTCACCATAAAAGCCGCTCGAAACCAAGGAGCACGACTGCAGTAATTTCAAATTGTAATTACATATTTCAGCAATTGTTTCTTCTGCGGATTCCAACTCGCCCTTTGTAATCAAGTTCACCTTATGGATCTTGTCAAAATGCTGTACGATATACGATTCGTAATCCGCATAAAATTCCATATCGTCCACAATGACCATGTAGAGAAACTTGCCGTTGCGTAATATGTCTCCAGTCGCCTGTTTCCACCAGTCATTAAATTGCCCTAAACTCATTTTTTGTTGCGATACTACCTTCGAATCTACTGCAATCTCCATATCTTTCAACACCTTTTCTACTCTTTCTTTATTTATCGGCTATTGCAAAAGCATTTTAAAATGCAATAATAACCTTGGTTTTTTATGCAAAAAAAGAATCGACCTGCCATGACTGCAGATCGATCAAGTAAATGTTTTTGTTGCATAGGGAAAACAACCTCCCGTTGTGACACAGCACAGACAGGAGGTTGTTACTATGTTTCAGTGATTGAAATTAGCCGAGAAGTCTCAGCACACCTTGTGGTACAGCATTTGCTTGAGCCAGCATAGCTGTTCCCGCTTGAACCAAGATTTGGTTGCGAGTGAAT
Organism: Xylanibacillus composti; assembly: GCF_018403685.1. Classification (NCBI taxonomy): domain Bacteria; kingdom Bacillati; phylum Bacillota; class Bacilli; order Caryophanales; family Paenibacillaceae; genus Xylanibacillus; species Xylanibacillus composti. The sequence continues at coordinate 8,980 of NZ_BOVK01000038.1, read as the reverse complement.
TCCGTCATTTCCTTCGCCATGTCGGCATTACGGATACGGGATTCGGATGCAGCCAGGTTCTCAGCTGTTACACCCAGGTTGTTGATTGTGTGTTCCAGTCGGTTCTGCACCGCACCAAACTCAGCACGAGTCGTCGACACGGTATTAATGGCACTTTGAATGATAGACAGTGCAGCGCTAGCACCGGATTGAGTAGAAATGTTAATGCCACTCAGTCCCAATGCATCCGTTCTCATATCGGCTAGGTTAGCTTGAAGAGTGTTGGAATCCAACGCGCCAATTTGGAATGTTACAGTTCCGCTTGCTGTGTTCAGAAGCTGAACACCATTGAATGTAGTGGATCCGGCAATGTTATTAATCTCAGCAAGAAGCTGCGTAACTTCAAGTTGAAGATTCGAACGATCTTCATCCTGATAAGTACCTGTAGACGCTTGGTTTGCCAGCGTGTTCATACGCTGCAGCATGGAATGAACTTCAGTCAGCGCACCTTCAGCTGTCTGCAGCAAGGAAATACCGTCTTGCGCATTCCGCATTGCTTGGTTGTAGCCGTTGATTTGGAAACGCATCTTCTCGGAGATAGCCAAGCCAGCTGCGTCATCAGCAGCACGGTTGATCCGGTAACCGGAAGAAAGTTTTTCCATGGTTTTACCCATTTGTGTGTTGTTGAACGACAGGTTGCGATGCGAGTTGATCGCGCTTACGTTTGTGTTGATGTACATCGACATAGTGTTTCATCCTCCTTGATGGATTTGAGTAGTAACCGCGTCCTTGCGGTTCTAATATATTTATCGGAAGCAGCCTTGTGAAGTTTTAGCTTTTTCCGATAAATTTCTAGTAAAAAAAATTATTTTTTTTCATCGAAAAAGTAAGCCGTATGAACCGCTTCCTCCGGTTCAGCGTATGCATTCAGGACTGTCTTGGTTTGCTGCAGGCCCTTCATCGATTTGCCCAGCATGCTCATGCGTTCCTGGAGGACAGAGGCCGTCACCTCTTGCATCTTAGCAATTCGTTCGGCGATAGGGCGGAGCTCGTCAGCATAAGGCAGCTGAGATAATTGTATCCCCAGCTTCTCTTCTTTGGCGCGAATCATCTCCTGAAGTTCGTTCCATTCCCTCTGCAATGCGCTTCCCTTAGCCAAGACCTGGTCATCCCATTCCGTGGCTTCTGCCCACTCCAGCAACTGACCGCTGACCAGCAGCAGCCTCTCGTAGAGATCCAAATGCTCAGACGCTTGTGCCATTGGATGCCAGCCCCATATGAATGTCTTTGCCGATTTGCTCCCAAGCACTGCGAATCGATTCAATCAACTCTATGACCTCTTCAATAGGTTCAACCGTTTTTTGCAGGTTTGCCTCGACAAGACGATCAATGACATACAGATAAATTCGCTTTAAATTTTGAGAAAGCTCTCCACCTTGTTCCTCATTCAGACAAGCAATCAGTTCGTAGACAATGTCCTGCATTTTCAAAATGGCCGTGTGCGCTTCCTCTTTTTTCCCTTCGACCAGCGCTTGTTTGGCTCGATTTCCGTTCTGCAAACATGCGGTATACAGCAATGAAATCAATTTGTGCGGGGATGCCGTTTCGTATTTATTTTTCTTATATGCCTGATATCCGGCATGCTGCGGATTCATCACGGTCTTCATCCCTTCCTAGTTCTAATAATATGAAGTCGAAAGTGATGCCAACTGGCTGGTCATCCAAGCTTGTTGGCTTTGTAGTTGTGAAAGCGCGACCTCCATCGCTGTAAATTGCCGCTTCAACTGTTCTTCCTTGCGAAGCAACGAATTTTCCAGCCTCTCTATTCTTTCCTTGGTATCACTAATTTGCGAATCGTAGCCCTTGATCCGGCCTTGAATAATTCCATCGACTGAGCTTGTCCAACTAGGCAAGGCTTCGTCAAAGATTCTGGCAAAACCGTCTCTGTTGGCATCCGAAGTGTCATCATGACCGAACATATGAAAGACTGCTTCGGGGTTTTCATTGAACTTCTCGATAAAAAGTTCCCGGTTGAAGCTTAATTGGCCCGTCATGCTGCTGCCAACTGTTACGCCCTTATCCGCTTCAATGCCTATATCCGACAATAGGTGGTATCCATCTATTGTTCCATCCACTCTACGAACACTCCAATCCGATAGTGCAGATTGCAGAGAACGGAGTGTCGAATCGCCTTGCAAGTTCTTCGTTGTGGCGTTGCTGTCCAGCTTCCTCGTATTGTCACGAATCGTCTTCATGACGTCGTTGTAGGCGTCGACAAAAGCTTTCACTTTATCCGCAACTTTATCCGCATCCCTTGCTACATTAACAGTGGTTTCTCCCCTGGCTACCAAGCTAATCGTGACGCCTTGAATAACGTCGGATACCGTGTTCGTGCTTCTTGTAACCGAAACGCCGTTCACTGTGAATACAGCATTCTCAGCTTGTTGCGCTTGGACGAAACCGATTGGCTGGTTATCTGCATTTTTCGCACTAATAGCATTGAAAATACCGCTCTCATCTTTAATGGTCACCTTTGAGCCATCTGGTCCGGTTACACTATTGTCAAACTGGATACTGTGGGCTTCGCCAGTTTCTGCAGATGTCAGCACAAGGCTGGTCTTTCCGGCCTCTGTTTCAATGACTGAAGCTGTAACCCCTGCATCTTTACTATTGATGGCATTGGCGATTTGCTTCATCACATCTTCATATGTAGCTTCTGGATTATCAGACGTATCAATGTTAATGCTTAACGATTTGTCTTCTGTCTTCAAATTCTCGTTATAAATGGTTATTGTACCTTGAAGAGCAGTACCAATCGTTCCGGAACTCCCTTCCAATCGCATCACATGTGCTTTCGCAAGTGAATCCACTTCAATCGCGTAATCGCCCTTTAAGGCAGATTCGGAAGCTGTCACTTTCGCAACATTGTCATTCGAATTCGTCGCAGAAGTAAGCTTGAAGTTGGCGCCCAGCTTCAAATCGGCCGCCGCGGTACGCAAGGTCATCAGCTTTGTGTTGATGTTGCGGAATACACTCTGTTGACTGGTAAAGGTCTTTACCCTCGCTTCTTCGCGATAAATCGGTTGTTTCTCCAGCTCGACCAACTGTTTAATCAGTGTAGCTGTATCAAGGCCGGAGGCAAGTCCGCTTAAACTAAAGCTCATGTCGATCCCTCCCAAAATTCAAGATTTCCATATTATCTTCGCTCGTCGATAAACAATCCAATAAGTTCCTTCATTTTAATGGACAAGTCAATCAGAAATTCAGGAGGCAAACTCGCCACGACTTCCTGTGTTTTGGCATTTAGCACTTCCACGTAGTACTGGTTGATTTCGTCATTATACTTGAAGCGCAATACCTTGCCCGATGAATGAATGGACTCATTCAGCTTATCCAGCTCTTGCTTGAAGCTTTCCTTCTGCTCCTCGTTGAGTTTGCTCAGGTCAAACTTTGGCTTCCCTAATCCTTCTTCTTTCGCCTCTCCTGACAATTTTGCGGTTGTGTTCTGAGATGTAGGGGAGATACGCGCTTGTGACCATTGGGAATGCGAGTCCAGATTTTGAATCACGCTCATCCTGGCCATCCTCCTCGACATATTATTCTGTTTTTGTATGATTGAATTGCTGACGCAATAATTTTTGAAGCTGTTCCTGGGGCAGATGCTGAACGGCTGCCCGAACATTTTCTTCCCGAATGCTGTCGTACAGTTCCTTCCGCAGAATCTGCACATCTTTCGGAGCGTCGATTCCGATCTTGACGCTTTCCCCTTCAATGCCAAGCACCTGCACTTCAATACCCTCGCCAATCACAATCGTTTCTCCGACTTTTCGCTTCAGCACAAGCATGGTTCAAGTCTCCTCGCTTTCCAACGGAAAGCGGATCGGGTAATCCTTATCCGATATAATATATTGACAGCCTGTCAAATTCTCTGGCGCAATAAGAATAGGAGCCTTCAGATTGACGTATAGCCGATCATCGATCGCATTTACAATGAGGAAAACAGCGATGCTCTCGGCTGACTCCGCCTGCAGCAGCTTCACCGTTTCTTCGTCTATGACAAATTGATAATCTTGCGCCACAACGGAGGCTGAGATCAGGTGAAAGCACAGGCTGCCATCGATGGCATGCATCGTAAAAAAGGCTGAATCCTCCACCCCAATGATGGCATACTGCCGATGCTCTGCAATACCCACAATGCCGCGGTCAAATCGATATATTTGCCGCTTGGGCACTTCCATTCGTCCATAAAGCCTGCTTTCAATTACGATAACTTCCTCATTGCTTTTGATGGCCATGCTTTCGCCTCCGGTTATACGTATATATCCACGATCGGCTCTTTTTCCAAGTAGACTTCAACATCGCCCAGACGAACATCAATTTGCGGCCTTGTGTCATGGACACGAACCACAGGCTGATTCGGTGTGATTTCAATCTCCGGCGGGCGGACATCAACCTGCCATTTGGGTCCCTGATTGGGGAGCGCATCCAGCACAACCTGAACCTCGCCCCTTCTTCGGAAAAATTCGTCTCGCGCAATATTGCCAAACACGTTTTCTTCCCGTGCCTTCAGATTGGCCACTCGATCCCCATTTTGCGCAGTGCGTTGAATGAACTCAAGGGCTTGCTGCTCACTTTCAGTCTTGCGTTCAGCCGCAAGCGTCGAAGGACGCTTCAAACCCAGATCTTCCCACACCTGTGTCCAATCGGCTTGCAAGACAGGCTCATGCCGCTGAATCTTCATATCGGCCGGTTTCGACTCGATTTCAACCTTTGGCAATTCTTGCTTGATATTCATCTCCAATGGAGTAATCCGTAGGCCCAACTGCGCCAGACTGGATCGGATTTGCAGCTGTGTATTCATTCATGCACCGCCATTATCGGATAAAGTCGACCAAGGATACCTGCATAATGCGTGCCCCTGTCGCCAAGGCTGCCTGCAGCACATTCTCCTGCAGCTTGATCTCCATAATCGCTTCAGCCATATCGACATCGCCCATTTCCGAGCGAAGCTGCTTCAGACTGGCTACTTCATCAAGGATGCGGTTTTCCACCAATTCGAAGCGGTTCATTCTTGCTCCAATTTCCGCCCAGCTGACAGATATGCGGTCCGAAGCCTGATCGATCAGATTCATGTCATTCAACAGATCCGACTGACTACCAGGGGTTTCCAAGTGCGTTATGATATCATCAAGCACTTTGAACACATTGTCTGGTGCGCCTGCTTCACCGTAGATCATCTCGCCAGTTATGCTAACTGGTACGGTGACAGACGGACTTACATTCAAGTAGTAAACTCCCTTGTCGGTTACATCATTCGCAGCATTGTTAATCGTGTACGGTGGCAGATCAGTCTTTTGTCCATTGAACATATATCGACCCGCATACGTGCTGTTGCCGATCGCAACCAGTTGTTCCTTCAACTGTTTGATCTCGGCGGCTATCTGCGCTCGTGCATCATCCGGAGTTGTACCTGTAGCCGCTCGCTGCACCAGATCCTTCGCTCTCTTTAATACATCGTTGGATTGCTGCATCAGGTCGTCCATCGTTCGCAACCAACCGTTTCCTGTACGGGCATTCTCCAAAAACTCATCGTACCGATTCAGTTCGGTGTTATACCGCATCATATACCCTATTCCGACCGGATCGTCTCCAGGGCGTTGGATGCGCTGTCCTGTAGACAGCTTGTCCTGCCATTTCAGGATGTTGGCATGCGTATTGCGCACGTTAGACAGCAATTGAATACTCTGCATGCTATTCGTTACCCGCATTTAGTCCGCCTCCTATCTGCCCACAATTCCCATTCCGTTGATGATCCGATCCAGCATCTCGTCCACGGCCGTCATATTGCGAGCCGCCGCATTGTATGCATGCTGAAACCTGATCATATCCGACATCTCTTCATCCAGAGACACGCCGCTCACTTCCTGCCGCCTCATATTAATCGCATCTACCAGATCCCTCTGATTGTTGTAATTACGCGTTGTATTAGCTGCCCTAATTCCCAGATCCCCCGTCAATGCACGGAAGTAGTCGTCCGTCGTTCCTTGGGACAAGGATGTCACATTCTGCGGATATGTAAAGACCTTATCCCGCAGCCCCGCAATGGCATGGGCTATGTCACTGTTGCCGCGAATGACCTGAGCATCGGTCCCCACAATATCGTACTTGCCCGAAGCCGCGATCAAATCCGTATTTTTTTGTATGTCGGGGTTTACTTGGATATTCGCTATTGTAAAGGTTGCGGAACCATCCGTAGTGGTGAAAAATGATCGGTTCCCCGAAGGCGGGTTGGACAAGCCGTAGCCCAGTTGATGCAAGCCGTTAAATCCGTTTACTTCCAACCGAATGAAAGACTGTGCCGGGTCGGCCGCTTCTATGCGCGATCCCTCTGGAATCGTTTCGCCAGCCGGTATGACAGTGCCATTCTCCAGCCTTACATCCACAAGGGCAACCATGTCCTTGGATGCGACGTAGCCGTTTTGCACTTGAACCTCGACCGTTCCGGTCATCAGCGTATTGACCATAGCGTTAAGCTGCTGCCGCAGTGTCTCCACTTCCGCTTTGGACGCTTCATAGCCTGCTAATTCCCCTGCAGTCGCGCCTGCAGCATTCGCTGCGGCAAGCGGCACTACCGCTTCATGGTTAACCACCTGCACACCCGCCGATGTAATGGACAGGATGCCGTCAGGCGTCTCCGTCACTTCCACATCCACCAAGGTGGAAAGCTGATCGATGAGCAAATCGCGCTTGTCCCGGTAATCGTTCGCGTTGTTGCCCAATCCTTCCGTCTTGCGGATAAGCCCGTTCAAGATCGCGATATTTTCAATGATGTTGTTCGCTTCGGTTACTTTTCTTCCGATGTTGTTGTCCAAGTCGGCCGCCAATGTGTTAAGAGACGTATCGATATGCTTCAACGTATCCACCAGGTTGACCGCTGTCCCGACAACATCCACGCGAGCGCTCAACAGCTGAGGATCGCGATTAAGCACTTCCCAAGAATTCCAGAACTCGTCCATCACTGCGCGCAGCCCGCTTTCGGATGGCTCGTTGATAATCTTCTCCAGGGAGCGCATTGTGGCATCACGCACACCCCACTCGCCCATAGATTGATTCTCCCGCCGGAACTGCATGTCCAGGTAATTGTCGCGCAGCCTGACAACACTGCTGTACTCTACGCCTGTTCCAATTTGTCCCGGGGCATTGCTTCTGGCAAAGGCAGGAGCGTCCATCGGGCGGGTAGCCGTCATATTCACCCGCTGCCGCGAATACCCTTCAGTTGCCGCATTCGCAATATTGTGACCCATCGTATTCAGCGCTACACGCTGCGTAAACAGGGCGCGTTTACTCGTTTCTAGTCCATGAAATGTAGAAAACACTGCCATTCCTCCTCAGCCTATTCAGGCTTTTGTATCAAACATCCGAGCATTCTTGGTGCCGCCGGAAGATCGCACCGGATTCTGGTACGTCACGTCGTCATCCGGCACCAGGAGATCCAGTGAATATTGCACGTAGTCCATCATCTGCTGCAGCAATTCCTGGTTGGCATGATTCGTCTCTTGCAGCTTCGCCGCCGCTTCGCGCAATCTTTCGCCGCAGCTTGACAGGCGTTGCTTGTCCTGCATGGATACCGTAGCCTTGACCAAATCGTCTATCGTCGTCGGAATCCGGATTCGCAGCCCCTTCTCCCGGAAGTAGCGCCGCACTGTCACCTCGCGCTCCTTCTCAGCCGCTTCCAATTCCTTGATGACTTTGTTCTCTTGATTGACAATCGCATTCAGTTGATCAACCTTGTTCTGAATCAAGACTTGTTTCTTCGATTCGCCAAGCTCGATCAGACGCAAATAACAGGCGATGATGCTCTCCAGACTGTTGATGAGTGGGGTTACGGACACGCTATCACCTGCTTCTTAATAAATGTATGGCAAGAGCTTCTCGGCGATCTTGTTGGCCTCCACATGGTAGGTTCCCGTGCTGACCGCTTTCTTCAAGCTCTCGATTCTGTCGCTTCGCTCCGCATATTGTGTGCCGTGCAGTTCTTTCGCCTGCGGGGATATCTGCACTTCGTCCTTCGCTTGGGGCTTGCCGGCCTTATCCAATCCACTGCCTTGCGACTTGCGGTATTGCTGGATGGCTCCGATCCTTCCGGCATCGTTGATCTTCATCGTGTACACCTCTTTATCAGGCAATAATAAAAAAACCGATAATCGTATAATCCTATTATCGGTTCGCGTTTGTTATTAGTTTATACATGAGGAAGGTTTTTTTAGTCTCGCTTTTTGATCTCGAAGTTCCACTTGTTCGTCGGCATCTTCGGACGTTCACGAACCTCTTGATCCGCCTTGATGGCGCTGATGCCCTTCTGCAGGTTGCTGCGGCAGCCGTCGCACAGCGTGCCGCTGCGAATCATAATGCCGCAAGACTCGCAAGGGAAACCCATATTCGGCAAGCCCATCAGCGAGATGCGTCCTTCCCGAATAAACTTCGTAATCTGACGAATCGACACTTGGGTTGCCTCGCTCAACTCGTGCATGTTCGCACCCTTATTCTCTCGCAGATATTCGGCGCACACTTCGTATTCGTTCTCGATCTCCTTGACGCAAGCCGGGCACACGTCATGCAGACCCCTGGCAAAAATTCTGCCGCAACGCGGGCAATTGGCAACATTCAATCCCATTATGATTGCCTCCCGTTTTCCATGTTTTAACCATTGCTTGTCTTTAGTGTACATGATTTCGACAAACTTGTATATATGGAAGTCGATTGCAGCACCAACATTGTCTTGACCGAGCATACGTAAAGGTTGCCGGGCGCAGCACAAAATTGCAGGCGGCATGAAGCCAGCTTCACGCGAGGTTCGGGGAAGGATCAGGGATTCTAACGGATAGGGATTGGGTTGTCTTCATTCGGGCCTGATCCAAACTTCCGCCAAATTTGCCCGAGGCTCCGACTATCGAAGTCCAACAAGGTTCGTTATTTTTTATTCGTGCAAAATGACTCGGTC
>NZ_BOVK01000037.1 GCF_018403685.1 Xylanibacillus composti | reverse complement strand
TTTGATGCAAGGCTAGTGGAATGGATGGACTAATACCTGGCGGAAACGGACACGAAGCCATTGAGCGGGTCGAATAAGACCAGTTACTTCCTTTATGAGCGCTCTATCTATCGCGAGCATGATAATAAGTCCACGTATTCCCGTAATCTTGAAGCAACAAGAGTCTGCTCTATAATGGAGCGGAGGAACGCTGCTGCAACTGCGTCGGATCAGTCTCGCGCAAGCTGGTAGGGACATGGTACATCGAGAAAGGAGCCAACGGCTATGCATGATTCGGAAAAGAACTCGGCCATGCCGGCTGCGATGGATCGGGAGATCCGGCGACGGATGCAAGGAATCGAGCATGAGGAGCAAGTTCGGGTGCTTTATGCTTGCGAGTCCGGCAGCCGGTCGTGGGGCTGGGCTTCGGCAGACAGTGACTATGATGTCAGGTTTATCTATGTCCATCCCCGCGATGAGTATATAACGCTCTTTCCCAAGCGTGATGTGATTGAACGGGCAATGGTATCGATTGAAGCGCAAGCTGACTGCAGCGGACGAATGGCTCCGTTGCCGACGGACCCGCCCCGACTGGGCGGGACAAGCCTGGATATCCATGGATGGGACCTGCGCAAGGCGCTGGTGCTGCTTCACAAATCGAACCCGCAGCTGATCGAATGGCTGTATTCCCCGATTGTCTATCTGGAGCAGGCCTGGGCGGTCGAGCAGATTCGCGAGCTGGCACCGTCTCTGTTCTCGCCGAAAGCTGGCGCCCATCACTATGCGCGCATGGCCAGAAGCAATTACAATAAAGTTCTGCAGGCTCCAACCATGCGGATCAAAACCTGCCTGCATGCACTTCGCTCGGCTTTGGCAGGGTTGTGGATCGTCCGCCATCAGGAGCCGCCTCCGGTGCGCATGGACGAGCTCATGAATGGATTGGATGCTTCAGACAGCCGGATCAGCGAGGCTATCCAAGCGCTGCTGACCGGCAAGAGAGCGGGAGTGGATGACGAGGTTAAGCCGAACATGGCAGTTCTTCGCTTCCTCGAAGACAGCATTGCGCAAGTAGAGCAGGCAGCGAGCGGCGTGGAATGTCGGTCAGCTCATGTAAAAGGGGACGAGCGGCAATTAGACGAGCTGTTTCGTGCAATGCTTCATGAGATGTGGAAATAACGATTGTTCTTGCTACCAGTATAGCGCAAAGGATAAGATGAATAAAATGATTGTTTATCATACACACAATGAATTTTCATCATGATAGAAGGGAGTAGTCCATATGACCTTGCTTCAGCTTCAGGTGTTCGTAGCGATTGTCGAAACACAAAGCTTTACGAGGGCAGGGGAACAGCTGGGATTGTCCCAATCGGCTGTTAGCCATTCCCTGCGCAAGCTCGAAGAAGAGTGGGGCGTCAAGCTGCTGGAAAGAAGCCGGAGTTCCATTGAGCTCACGCCTGTTGGCCAAAGGCTGTTTTACAAAGCGAAGGAAATGATTTGGTTAGGCGAGATTATGGAGCAGGAGGTAGCGAAGGAAAAAGGGTTGTTAGTCGGGACAGTACGCCTGGGCAGCTTTCCGACCGCGTCTGCAGTGTGGCTGCCGAATGTGTTTGTACGCTTTCAGGAGCTTTATCCGAACATCGAAGTGCGGCTGCTGGAGGGAGGATATGGAGAAATTCGCGCCTGGCTGCACGAAGCGAAGATTGATTTGGCGCTGCTTCCCGTGCCGGATGCGGAATTTGACGCGATCCCGCTGGTACATGATCCGTTCGTCATTGTGGTGCCGGAAGAACATCCGTTATCCCTGCGGCCCCCTGCTTCTATTCAGGAGCTTGACGGGTCGGATTTCATCATGCCGCTTGCCGGATTGGAAACCGCGATGAGGAAATGGCTCGACGATGCGGGCATACAGGTGCGCGTCGTCTTTTCCTTGCAGAATACCAGCTCCATATTGGCGATGGTGCGCAAGGGCTTGGGCATATCGGTTGTTCCCTCTTCCTCTCCGATACCTCCGGGCGTCCACGTACTTCCTCTCGACAGCGGCCTGTCCCGCACAATTGGCTTGGCGGCCCGATCGCTGCAACAAATTCCTCCCGCCGTGCAAGCAATGGTCAAGGTATTCGAGGAAAACTTCACATAAATATTACGTGAACATGACAGTTTTCGATAAAAATTAGCCAAACTAGAGTTTTCCAGGAGAATTTTTTTGATGAAATTCTCTTTTTTTGTTTTCATATGATATAATATATAACATAAGAAACGACTAATCTCGCCAATCCCACTTATTTGCGTTATGTTGGAGTTAGGTATATTGACACCTTCTCAAAAACGTGCCTATAATTGCCTCAAGTTTTACAAGCAACCATGACATCAAGGAGGCGACCGGGAATGGAAACGACCAAGAAATTGATTTTTCCCGTTGAAGAGTATCGCGGCCGATTGGCCAAGCTGCATGATTATATGCGGGAAAGCGGGGTGGATGTGTATCTCGTATTCAGTCCCGAGAATATTTTCTATCTCACAGGTCATCAGACCTTTGGCATTCAAAATTACCACTGCTGCATTGTTCCTCTGGATCGCGATCCGATCATTGTGCTCCGCTTTCTCGAAAGCTTCAACAGCCACTACTTCTCCTGGTTAACCGATATTGAGATTTATGATGACCACGAAATTCCCGCCGAAGTAACGGCAAGGACCATTCACAAGTATCACCTGCAAGAAAGCCGTATAGCGACGGACGATTCCTCTCTCTTTTTTCCGCCGAAAAATAAAGATCTGCTGCAGCAAGCGCTGGGCAAATCACTGCTCTCGGTAAGCGGGCTGGTTGAGAAATGCCGGGCTGTCAAGACACCGCGCGAGCTGGAGTTTATGCGCAAGGCGGGCAAGTATACCGACATCGGCGTTGCCGCCGCCATAGAAGGGATCTACGCCGGATTTACGGAGAATGATGCTGCCGCCGCTGCCTATGACACGATGACCAGAGCGGGGTCGGAATATTACCAGCTGCAGCCGATCATCACTTCCGGTTGGCGATCCGGCATTCCGCACACGACCTTCCAGCGCCGCACTTTCGAACCCGGCGATCCCGTTATTATCGAACTTACCGGCACGTACCATCGCTACGTGGCGCCGATTATGCGCACGGCGGTAGTAGGGCGGCCATCCGCCAAGGTGCAGCACATGTACGACGTATGCGAAGAGGCGCTGGCAGCCGTGCTGGACGGCATCCAAGCAGGCAAGACGAGCGGCGAAGTGGACATGCTGGCCCGCCGCATTATCGAGAAGGCGGGCTACTTGGACAATTGGCGCAAGCGCACCGGTTATTCTGTCGGCTGCTCCTTCCCGCCGGACTGGGGCGAAGGGCATATTGCCAGCCTGCGCTATCAGGATGATACCGTGCTGGAGGAAGGCATGGTCTTCCATATTCCAATCGCCTTCCGCGATTACGGGATAGCGGGTGTAGGCATTAGCGAAACGGTCATCGTCACGAAGGATGGCTGCGAGCAATTGGGCAGCGCGACTAGAGAGCTGGTGTCCAGATGAGCCGTCCGATTGAGCAGGTCGTTCAGGAGATATCCGCCTATGTGGACGGGATCAGGGACGAGATGCTCGCGATGCTGAAGCAGCTTGTCGAAATTGAGAGCCCGACCGAGCATCCGCAAGGTGTAGAGCAGGTAGCCGTTATATTGCAGCAAGCCCTTCAACAGATCGGCTTCGAGGCTCGGCTAGTCGAAGAACCCGGTTATGGCAGCCATGTATGGGCCGATTACGAGGTGGAGGGTGCGCCGCGCATTCTCATGATGGGGCATATGGATACCGTGTTCCCTCTGGGAACGGGCTGGGGGTTTTCCGTGGATGAGTCCAGGGCGTACGGGCCCGGTGTCATCGATATGAAGAGCGGGGATTTGACCGCCTTGTTCGCCGTCAAAGCCTTGAAAGAAACAGTTGGCCTGCCGGTATCGATCCGAATCTTCTACAACAGCGAAGAGGAGCCGGGATCTCCGGCTTCCCGCCACAGGATTCCGGAGGTGACGAAAGACGTGGATTGGGCTTTCGTCATGGAGCCATCCGAACCGGATGGACGCATGGTATCGCGGAGGAAGGGCGTCGGCATATTCAAGTTCCAGGTTACGGGCCGTTCCGCCCATGCCGGACAGGAACCGGAGAAAGGCATCAACGCCAATCTGGAACTGCTGCACCAGCTTCTCTCGGCATCCCGGTTGGCTGATGAAGAAGTCGGCACGACCATCAATCCCGGCAGGATCAGCGGCGGCACGAAGCCTTATGTGATTTCGGACCATGCCGAAGGCTGGGTGGATGTGCGGGTGAACGACAAGGAGGAGCAGCAGCGCATCGAAGAGGCGTTTAGGCGACTCGCCGACGAGCCGATTGTAACTGGAGCCCAGGTGGAGGTGAGCGGCGAGTTCCACCGTCCTCCGCTTATGGAATTAGACGGCTCTGCCATGCTCCAGGACTGTCTGAGACAGGCGGGGCGTCTGATGAATGAAGAGCTGGATTTCGGTCTAAGCGGCGCCGTATCCGATGGCAACAACATAGCCGCAGCAGGCATCCCGGTGATCGACGGGGTGGGACCGATTGGCGGCCGGCTGCACAGCCGAGACGAATATATGGAGCTGGAGTCGTACTTTGCGCGCACGAAGCTGATGGCCGTCACACTGTATTTGTTAGGGGGGAATCGCACATGGACGAACAGCTAAAGGTTGACGTTGCCATAGTAGGAGGCGGACTTGCCGCGCTGCGTGCGGCGATTGCCGCTGCGGAAGAAGGAGCCTCAGTCGCTGTCGTTGTAAAGGGCATGCTCGGGCGAAGCGGCAGCTCCGCAATGACGACCGGCGGTTTCGCCGCTGTCGTGGAGGGCTTGTCCGAGGGAGATACGCCGGAAATCCATGCGAAGGACACGTTGAAGGCAGGCGCCGGCGTGGGCGATCCCGAATTGGTCCAGCTCATCTGCGAGAAGGCAGCGGAGGAAGTGGCCGGCATGCAGCAAATTGGCGGGAAATTTTTCCGCGAGCCTAGCGGCGAGCTCTACGTGGAGCCTAGCGGCGAGCATGCATTCGCCCGCGTCCTCGTTCCGGAGAATCATATCGGCACTGACTTCACCTTGCCGATGGCCGAATATGTGAAGCGGCTCGGCATAACGGTACTGGAGCAGACGATGTGTCTGGAGGTAGTCGCGCCGGACGGGCAGGTAGAAGGGATTATCTGCAGCCAGTGGAAGGAGCAGCGGCTGCTGCAGATCACCACTCCTTCCGTCATTCTCTGTACTGGCGGCAGCGGCCATCTCTTCTCCTTCACGAGCAATCCGCGGGATGTAACGGGTGATGGATATATGCTGGCCTATGAAGCGGGCGCCGAGCTTAGAGATATGGAGTTTATACAGTTTTACCCTTGGCGCTGCATCGAGCCTTTCGACAAGGCGAGGGTCTCCGTGCAGCCCCCGACATTCGTCAAGGGCGGGCGCCTGTTCAACTCGGCCGGGGAGCGGTTCATGGAGCGCTATGATCCGCAGCGCATAGACGGGACAACGAGAGACTTGGCGGCACGCGGCATATACGATCAGATTCGGAAGGGACTGGCCGTCCGCAATGGGGTGCTGCTCGATGTGAGCGAAATGTCGGAGGAGACGTTCAAGCGCTACAATCCCAAGATGTACAAGGCGCTGCAGGCGAAGAAGCTGCAGCTCTACGATACGCAGTTCATCATCGCTCCGGAAGCCCACTACTTCATGGGGGGCGTCAGGATCGATACGTTCGGTCGAAGCACGGTCGAGGGTCTCTATGCGGCTGGAGAGACAGCGGGCGGCATCCATGGAGCCAACCGCGCCAATTCCAACGCTCTGCCGGAAATTCTCGTCATTGCTGCCCGGGCCGGGCGGCACGCCGCAGCTTATGCGCAGGAGCAGGAAAGAGGGAGCAAGCCGCTTCACAGCAAATGGCAGGCGAAGCTTCAAGGGAGCGCGCAGACGGAACCATCGACCGATTACAAAGCGTGGATGAAGAAGATGCGCGCTTGCATGGATCAGTCGCTTGGCATCATACGCAACAAGCAGGATCTCGTAACCGGCTTGCTGCAGGCGGCGCAATGGCGGGAACAGCTGCTTGCAGCCGGCCCGGCCGATCCGCAGTCGGTTCGCGAATGGTTCGAGCTGGCTGCTCTGTGCCAGGTGGGCGAGATGAGCCTGACCGCCGCATTGGCCCGGACAGAAAGCCGCGGCGCCCATTATCGCGAGGACTTCAATGAGCGCAGCCCGGAATGGGAAGGCGTGCATATCGTGGTCAAGCGGGCGGCCCATGGCACGGACTTGTCCCTGCGCCACAATCGCAAGCTGGAGCCAGCCGGCAAGTCGAGCAAGAAGGTCGTTAATTCCTGACAGGGAGGTGTTCGCATGAGTGAGACGTATTCCATCCAAGTGCAGAATGTGTCCAAAATTTTTACCACGCAAAAGAAGGGCCGAATCGAGGGGTTCATGGCTTTGCAGAATGTATCGCTGCAAATCCGAAAAGGCGAGTTCATCAGTCTGGTGGGTCCAAGCGGCTGCGGCAAGTCCACAGTGCTGAACCATGCAGCAGGCCTGAGTCTTCCGTCAGAAGGAAGAATTCTGGTGAATGGCCAGCAGGTCAAGGCTTTATCGGTAGGCATCGGCTACGTCACGCAGGAGGACAACCTGTTCCCTTGGCGGACGATGATCGATAACGTCACCTACGGCCTGGAGCTGCGCGGCATGAATGCCAAGCAGCGGCGGGAGAAGGTGGCCCCGCTGATCGAGAAGGTCGGGCTCAAGGGGTTCGAGGGACATTATCCGCATCAGCTGTCCGGCGGCATGCGCAAGCGGGCTTCGATTATCCGCACGCTTGTGCTGGACCCTGAGATTATCTTGATGGACGAGCCCTTCGGCCCGCTTGATGCGCAGACCCGCACCCTGCTCCAGCAGGAGCTGCTGGATCTGTGGGAAGGGACGGGGAAGACGGTTGTGTTCGTCACGCACGACCTGATAGAGAGCATCGCCTTGTCTGACCGCGTGGCCGTCTTTACGAAGGCGCCCGGCAGAATTAAGTCGATCTACGACATTCCGTTCCCGCGCCCGCGCGATGTGTTCAATATTCATCACATTGACGGGTTCAATGACTTGCACGATCAAATATGGAGCGACATTCGCGGAGAGCTGGCGGAAACCAAACAAGAAGCATAAGGAGGTAGACGCGATGGAAACGGGCAAAGCTGCAGTGATGGCGAGCGCCGCCCCGGCAGCTTCCCCGCCTGCACCGGATGGGGAGCTGAAGGCGCGAATTGAAAGCGAGACAAGAAGGAAGCTGAGAAGGAAACAGCTGGAGACCAATCTGGGACGCATCGTGCTCATGGTCGCGTTTCTGGCAATATGGGAGATCGGCTCGGGCCGGTTCCTGGATGAATTTTTCGTTAGCAGTCCGACCAAGATCATTCAGTCCATTTACTACAATTTCGCAGAGAAAGAGCTGCTGTGGCATGTTCAGATTACGGTGCTGGAGACCCTTGCGGGCTACGTGTTCGGCGCATTGGCGGCTGTGGCGCTGGCATTGCTCATCGGGTTGTCAGACCGCTATTACCGCATGTTGGAGCCATTCGTCATCGCCTTCAACGGCATTCCCCGGATCGCGATTGCGCCGCTCTTCATAATGTGGTTCGGCATCGGGCTGACGCCTAAGATTGTCATTGCGGCATTGATGGTATTCTTCATCGTCTTCATGAATACAATCGCCGGCATTCGGTCCGTGAATACCAATTTTGTGAATATCAGCATGCTCATGGGGGCGAGTCGGCTGCAGGTCATACAGAAGGTCGTGCTTCCGTCCGCCATGCAGCATATTCTGACATCCTTGAAAATCGTCGTACCGATGGCGATGACGGGCGCGATTGTCGGAGAGTTCATCTCCTCCCAACGCGGACTCGGCTTCTTCATCAGCCGCTCGACGGCGATGATGGACATCACGAGCGCCTTCGCTGGCATTATTGTGCTGATGGTCGTCCTGCTGCTTATGAATGCGGGCGTAGACTATCTGGAGAGAAAATTTGCGCGAGGTCAGTCCCGCGAGCATTCCGCTTCCGGCATGTAACCGCGGTTGATTCATACACCAAATAGACACAAGGGAGACGATACCATGCTGACAAGAAAAAAAGTTTCCGTAGCGCTCGTTCTTATTCTCGCCATGCTGGCCGCAGCGGCCTGCGGATCATCAGGCGGAAGTCCGTCGCCTGGGACGTCGGCTTCAGGCAATGATCCATCTGGAGAAGGCGCCCAGGAGGTTGCCGCCGAGCCGGACAAAGTCCGATTTGCCTATTTTCCGGCCTTCCACACGATGGTTGTCTTTGTCGCAGAGCAGGGCGGATTTTTTGAAAAGCAAAATATCGAGGTGGACATGATCTACACGGATCGCGGTTCCCTGCAAACCCAGATGCTGATCGCCAATGAGACAGATATCGCTACAGGCGATCTGACTTCCATAGCGGTAGCCAATTCGCAGAATCGCAATCTCCTGCATATCTTCCCTACTTCGCAGCACATGAGCATGAATTTTGTAGCAAGCAACGAGTCGCTCGAACGTCTCGGCGTGGGCAAGGATGATCCGCTGGAGGCCAAGCTGGAAGCACTCGGCAAGATGAGGATCGGCATTACCGGACCGAACGCGCCGACAGACATTTATACGCGCTTCCTTCTGGATCAAGGCGGATATGACCCGAAAGATGTGGAAATTATCGCGCTCAGCAACGCCGGCAACTTGATGGCCGCATTGAAATCCGGCCAGATTGACGGGTTCATGCTGACGCCGCCTTCTCCAAATCAGCCGGAGCTGGAAGGCTACGGTACGGTGCTGATCAAGTCCTCCGCCGGAGAAGTGCCGGAGCTGGCGAACTATCCTTACCAAGGCATCACGGTCAGAAAAGCGTGGGCGGAAGCGAATCCGGAGGTAGCCTCCCGCTTTGTCAAGGCGCTGCTGGAAGCATCTGAATTCATCAAGAATCAGCCGGAGGAAGCTACCGTGCATCTGAAAGCATACTTTGAGGAAATGGCCGACGAATCGATTGAAGCCGGCATGGCGGACATGATTCCGGCGCTGCCGACAGACGGGCTGATGACCGAGGATTTCGTCCAGCATTATCTGGAATTGAACAAGGAGCTTGGCATTCTCGAGCTGGAAGAGCTGCCGTCTTCGGCTGACGGAGAGCTGTGGACGAACGATTACGTCCTGCAAGCGGCGGAATAACCATACAAATAGAACGCAGGTGATGGGGAAATGAGTCAGGCAACGAAAAGCCTGGCTGCCTGGATTGACCGTGTGACGCCCTCGGCGACCGCACAGCTGGAGCAGCAGGTAGAAGCTATGCTGGCCGAGGGGGAAACTTTGCTATTGCTAGGTTTGGGGGAGCCGGACTTCTCCGCTCCCTCGCATGTGAAACAGGCGGCTATAGGAGCGATTGAACACAATTTTTCCAAGTACACGGCAACGGGCGGGATCATGCCGTTAAAGCGGGCGATTGCGCAGAAGCTGAGGGAAAGCACCCGCGTTGTCTATGAACCGGACGAGGTGATGGCGACGGTCGGAGGCAAGCACGCTCTATTTAATGCCGTTAATGTTTTATGCTGTGAAGGAGATCAAGTCATCATCCCGATGCCTTACTGGGTTTCCTTTCCGGAACAAGTGAAGTTCGCTGGCGGCGAGCCGATCATGGTGCAGACTGACGCGGCGACCGGCTACAAGCTGACCGCCGAGCAGCTGGAGTCGCTAGTTACCGCGAGGACGAAAGCGGTCATCCTGAACAGCCCGAACAATCCGTCCGGCGCGGTGTACAGCGCTGCCGAGCTGAGCAGGCTCGCAGATGTATGCAAGCGGCACGACTTGTGGGTGATTAGCGATGAGGTTTATGCCGAGTTCCAGTTTACGCCGGAAGGGCACTGCAGCATAGCGGCAGTGGAGGGCATGAAGGAGAGGACGATTGTCATTCACTCGCTGTCCAAGGGATACGGCATGACAGGATGGCGGCTCGGTATGGCAGCCGGCCCGAGCCGCATCATTGGCGCTATGACGGTGCTGCAGTCGCATACGACGAGCAATCCGTCAACGATGGTGCAGCAGGCGGCTGTCGCTGCGCTAACCGGACCGCAGGACAGCATCCATGCCGTGCAAGCAGACTATCGCAACCGGCGGGAGGCTGTAGTGGAAGGGGTTCGGCAGCTGCCGGGCATCAGCTGTGAACAGCCCGACGGCGCTTTCTATGTTTGGGCAGACATCGGCGCATGGATAGGGAAGCAGCTCGGAGGCCGCCGCATTGCCGGAGCGGACGAATTTTGCGCCGCTGTTCTGGAGGACTGCCGAATCGTGCTCATGCCCGGTTCCGCCTTCGGCAGCTCCCGTCATGTGCGCATCTCGTTCTCCGCTTCGCCGGCAGCTATTGAGGAAGGCTTGACGCGTCTGAAGGACTGGCTGACGCGCCATGTACAGCATCGTTGAGTACATCAGAATGGGAGGACATACCATGGAGCTACAAGCTTTGCAAGCCGCGATGAAGGGCATTTACGTCTTGGCGATTACCCCGATGCGGGAAGACGGCAGTCTCGATCTGGATGCGCTTCGCAGCAATATAGAGACCTATCTGGAGGCTGGCGTTCACGGGGTTGTCGTCGGCGGAACGTTCGCCGAATATCCGAGCATGAGCATGGAGGAGAGAGCGGCCTTGTTCGCGGCAGCGGCAGAGGCGGTTGGCGGCAAAGTGCCGCTCATCTGCTGCACGGCGGCGAGCGGTACGCCGGAGGCGATTGCGCTGACGAAGGCAGCCAAGGCGGCCGGCGCGGACGGTGCCATGATTACGCCGCCCTATGTGGCGGAGGTTGGCCATGCGGATATTAAGCGCCACTTCGAATCGATTATCGAAGCAGTACCTTTTCCAATTATGATTTACAACAGCACAAGCATCGGGCTGAACTTGTCGCCGGAGCAGTTGGCCGAATTGGCTGAGCTGGACTATGTGATCGGAGTCAAGCAGGCCAACACGGATCTGCATGTGCAGGCGAAGACGATGGCGCTGGCAGGAGACAAGATGTCCATCCTGAACGGATCGGACGGTGTCATTCTGGGCGCGCTCGCACTGGGCATGCACGGCTGCACGTCTACATTGGCCAATCTGATTCCGGGCGATTATGTGAGCCTGTACAAGCTGGTGGAGCGGGGAGAGCTGGCAGCGGCGCGCAAGCTGTACTACAGCTGGCAGCCAATCCGCGATTTTTGCAAGAAGCACGGGCAGCCGGCCGCCATCAAGACGGCGATGGAGGTTGCCGGTCTGAAGGCAGGCGCGGTCCGCGTGCCATTCCGCTCGCTCGGCTCCGAAGCGGTCGAGGAGTTCAAAGTCATCTGGGAAACATACAGGAAGGAGAACGAGGTCCATGTATAAATTCGAGGGAACAAAAGTCGCTGTATTGGGCGGGGACAAGCGTGAATTGGAGATTGCCCGCAATTTTCTGGAACTGGGCGCCGCAGTAGCCACTTATGGCGTGGTCGAGCATCCGGACTATGTGGAGCTGATGACCTCCAGTCTGTTGGAGGCGGTGCGGGATGCGGATATCGTCATTGCTCCGGTGCCGGGGATTGCGGCGGGCGACGTGCTGTATGCGCCGGCCGCGCCGGAGGAGTTGGTCATGACCGAAGAAGCGATGGCTGCGATCAAGCCGCAGGGCTGCTTCTTCAGCGGTACTGCCACGCCAACGATTCGAGAGAAGGGGAAGTCGCGGGACATTCGCTTCTTCGACCTGAAGGATGACGATTACCTTCAGGTAATGCACGCCATTCCGACTGCAGAAGGGGCGATCTCCGTCACTGTGCAGGAAACAGATCATACGATCCACGGCTCCACCGCGCTTGTTGTTGGCTACGGACGCATCGCTACTCTGCTTGCGAAAAATCTGCGCGGCATGGGCGCGAAGGTGACCGTTGCCGCCCGGCGTCCGGAGGTCAAGGTGCGGGCTTATGCAGACGGGCACGATGTGTGCGGGACAAGCAAGGAGGAGCTGAAGCAGGCTGCGGCTCAAGCGGTGTTGCTGTATAATACTGTACCATCGATGATGCTGGACAGCGATGTGCTGGACAGCGTGCGCAAGGATGCGCTGGTGATGGACTTGGCCTCTCCTCCCGGAGGGATCGATCACGACGCCGGCAAGGCTCAAGGGCTGCACGTCGTATGGGCGCGCGGCCAGGCGGGGAAGGCGCCGATTCACTCGGGGTATGCCCAGTTCCTGAGCATCCGCAATCTGCTGGATCAGCTGTAAGGAGCGATTCGATGTTGGCAACGATCCGAAATGTGTACTGTGTCGGAAGAAACTACAAGCTGCATGCGGAGGAGCTGGGCAATGCCGTGCCGAAGAGTCCGATGATCTTCATGAAGCCGACCCATGCGCTAGTTCCCATGGACGGCGGAGACATTGTGCTTCCGGGCGGATACGGCCAGGTTCACTATGAAGCCGAGTTGGTCGTGCGCATAGGCGCCGCGTACGAGCGCGGGATGAAGGCGGCAGCGCTGGTGTCCGACTTCGCCCTCGGCATTGACTTCACTCTGCGCGATCTGCAGGAGGAGCTCAAGCAGAAGCAGCATCCATGGCTGAAGGCGAAGGGGTTCCGGGCAGCGGCGCCGTTGACGCGGTTTTTGCCGGCTGCGGGAACGGAAATATTGGAAGCGGCGTCCTTCTCTCTGCGCATCAATGATGACGAGGTGCAGCGGGGACATGTCCGCGACATGATCTTCGATGTGCAGACGCTCATCGACCATATCGGCGGCCATTACGGCCTGGCTGAAGGCGATGTGATCTACACGGGAACTCCGGCAGGTGTCGGCCGTATTGCGGACGGAGACCGGATGGCGCTCTACTGGGGAGAGGAACAGTTAGGCAGCTGCCGGGTGTGTCTGGCTTAAGGGTGCGAATGCTCAGGCTAAGCCGTACAGACGGGTGAAACCCCCGGACTGTGCGGTTTTTTTTCGCCGGGCTGCAGGCAGCCGCAGGAGCTTCCGTCTATTTCTCCTTGCATCTTGGGCGCAAACGTCTATAATATGGTTGATTCGGATTTCGCCGGCAACGGGCTGGGGAAGCCCGGGATGCATACAGCCGACAGGAGGATGAGAGATGAAATTTCGCGTTTCTGCTGTGCAGTATCACCTGCATACGATCCGCTCGTTCGACGAGTTCGCCAAGCAGGTTGAGCATTACGTGAAGAATGCGCAAGAATATGATGCTGAATTTATTTTGTTCCCCGAGTTTATGACGACGCAGCTGATGTCCATCGGCGGCGATGACGGCTCGGCGTTGACGATACAGGATTTGCCCGATTTCACCGAACGGTATCTTCAGTTGTTCTCCGGTCTTGCCAAGCAGTCAGGCATGCATATAATTGGCGGCACTCACGTGATTCGCCGTGAAGGACAGCTGTACAACGTGGCCCACTTGTTCTACCCGGACGGGCGCGTTGCCGAGCAGGCCAAGCTGCATATTACCCCGACCGAGGTGAAGGAGTGGGGGATGAGCGCAGGCGAAGGACTCCAGGTGTTCGAAACAGAGAAAGGCACGATTGCCCTCCTGACCTGTTACGATATTGAATTTCCGGAAATCGTCCGCATGGCCAAAGCGAAAGGGGCGGATGTCATCTTCTGTCCGTCCTGCACGGATGACCGCCACGGCTTCCATCGGGTCCGATACACTTGCCACGCCAGAGCGATCGAGAATCAGGTGTACGTGGTGACGACAGGGACAGTCGGTTCGCTCCCGACGGTCGATTTTATGCGCGCGAACTTCGGGCAGGCGGCCATGATTGCGCCGAACGATATTCCCTTTCCGCCGCGCGGCATTCTCGCTGAAGGCGAGTTGAACAACGATATGGTTGTCACCGCGGATCTCGATTTGGAGCTGCTTTATGAGGTGCGCAAGTCCGGATCGGTGACGACATGGAGGGATCGACGCACCGACTTGTATCCGGACTGGCAGGAAGAATAGACTGCACTTCCATTCTGATAGACTATACGGCACGAATTGGCACACCGCTTTCCGCTGCTCGCCACGGAGGGCGGTGTTTTTTTACATAAGTTGAATTGGCTGATGCACGAGGTGCGGTACTTTTTTCCTAAGAGAAAAGGGGAGAGAAAATCGGCCTGTGCCAAAGGTTCTGCATAAAATCGAAAAAACCATGTGCATGAGGCAGGACTTTGGACGTGTTTTTGGAATATAGTATGTAGTGCTTTTGATCGATTCATGTCTTTTTATTGCATTTGCAATACACAGGATCAGTTGCGCAATACAAAGAAAATATGGTGATTTTTCATGAATACTGAAACGTTTGCCGAGCACATATTTCGCCAGCAGTCGAACTGCCAGTTGATCATTGTAGGCAAGGATGACCAGGGCGAAGCCCTGTGCTATGAAGACCAGTTTCAAATCGTAGAGAGCCGGCCTTGCCAAATAACGGTCAGCCTTCCGATAGAAGACGAGCATCCGTTAAAAACGATTTGCACCATTGAGTTTGTGGAGCTCTCCATTCGCGATAGAGGGGTGCCTTATTTCGCCTTTGTGAATGTGATCGATCAGGCATGCACAGATCGTACGTTTACAGCCATGCTGGAAGTGCCGGTTCATCTGCATTCAAGTGAGAATCGGAAGTTTATTCGCATTGACTTTCCGACAGTCCTGCCGATCACTTGCTCCATCGTGGGGGTTCGCGGCAGATCCACGCATCATGGCGTTCCGTTCGAGGCCGATATGATTGACGTTTGCGGAGGCGGGCTGTCCTTCCTGACGAAGAAGCGGTTGTTTTCGCCTTTGTATTTGAAGATACGGGTGGATCTCCCGGGCTTCGCGGCCCCGTTCGATGTGTATGGGGATATTGCGAGAATATCGCCGTACCGGCAAGACTATTATCGGATTGCCGTGACATTCAAGGAAGTGGACGAGGGCCTCGTCCAGCGTATTGACGATTATTGCCGGGCTTATCGCGAACGCGCTTTGGAAGGAAGCGAAATCTGAGAAACTGACGCGCAAAAGGCCTGCGATGCTTCTGATTCCATCATGCATGTCTTGTCCTGCCAGAAGTTTTCCTCCCCCCCTAGTTACAAAAAGGTTACTTAAGCACGTTCAGGTTAGTCATTAACAGCAGCTTGGGCAACCCGTATAATGAAGGGGAGAGCAAGGAGGGACTAGATATGAAACGGACAAAAGTGATTCTTTGCCGAAGCGGAGACTATGACCCTGATGTGAAATTGGTTCGACAGCTTGCGGATGAGTTTCCCGAAGTGACCTTTGTGGATTTGCGCAAGGATGAATTCCTTGCACGGCAAGAGGAGCTCCTGGATGCGGAAGTGTTCGTCGGCTGGCCGACGCGCGAGCAGCTGGAAGCCCTGCCGAATTTGAAGTGGGTGCAGCTGCAAAGTGCGGGTGCCAACGGCTATACGAATAATCCTTACCTAAGGGAGGATGTCGCCCTGACGAATGCAAGCGGCGTGTTCAATGTACCGGGTGCGGAACATGCCCTGGCGCTTATGCTGGCGTTCGCGCGGCAGCTGCACGTCCATTTCGACCAGCAGCAGAACAAGAGATGGAAGCGAAATCCGCTCTGCCTGGAAATCCAATCCTCTACGGTCGGTGTCATTGGTTTGGGCGGCATCGGCGGTGAGACGGCCAAGCGGGCGAAGGCGCTTGGCGCTCGAGTCGTTGCGGTCAAGCGCAATCCGGATGCCCCGCCTCCCTATGTAGATCGTCTTTATCCGATTGAAGAGGTGGAGGAGCTGCTGGCTGTTTCCGATTTCGTTGTGATGGCCCTTCCCCTGACGGAAGAGACGAGGGGATTCCTTCATGCAGACCGGATCGCCAAAATCAAGCGGGGCGCTGTTCTGATTAACGTAGGCAGAGGACCGACTGTAGATGAGAGAGCATTGATTCAGGCCTTGCAAGAAGGCGCGTTGTTCGGAGCAGGACTGGATGTGACCGAGGTGGAGCCGCTCCCGGAGGAGAGTCCGCTCTGGGGAATGCCGAATGTGATCATTACGTCGCATTCTGTCGGGGTATCACCGCGCAAGGAGGAACGGAGAATGGAGCTGCTCTCCGCCAATCTCCGACGGTTCTTGGCCGGAGAGCCTCTTCACAATCTGGTTGACAGGAACGCAGGATATTGAAGCCTGCGATACCGTATACAGGAATTGCTTGCGCCGCCGCTGCCGCATTGGCCGGCGGCGGCTTGTTTCAGCTGGTCGGCTTGCCGCTTGCCTGGATGCTTGGCCCCGCCTTCGCCATGATGACAGTCAAGACGGCTTGGCCGCAGCGCATTGCGTGGCCGCGTATACTCGGGGATGCGGGCGTAGTGGTCGTCGCTTATTTGCTGGGGCGGTCCATGACGAAGGCGACGGCTGTCACCATTCTGCATGACCTGCCCTTCATGATGGCTACGGCGCTCTTGTGGCTGGTGCTCGGCTTCCTAGTCGGCTGGCTGTTTGCGAAGCTGGCCCGTATCGATACGGTGAGCGGCATTCTGGGATGCTCGCCGGGCGGGTTGACGCAAATGGTCATCGTAGCGGATAGCGACAGCCGTGCGGATGCGGGAACGGTAGCTATCGTACAGACTTGCCGCATTTTGGTCGTCTTGTACACCGTTCCGTTCACCGCAGCCTGGATGGCGCATGCCGGTACATCCGAAGGAGCTGCAGCGGCCGGGCAAGGGCCGGCGGCTCAGATAGCAGAGGCGTCTCTCGCCGCGCCTTCCTTCTATGGCTACCTGCTGCTCCCTGCTGTCCCGCTTGCCGCTTGGCTGCTCAGACGCATGAAGGTGCCGGCCGGCGAATTTCTTGGACCGGTGCTGCTAGTCGGCGTGTTGGCCGCATCCGGTTTTGCCTGGCCTGAGGTGCCTGAGCTGCTTACCGCTGCCGCGCAAGCCTGCATCGGCTTGTTCATCGGCAGCCGGGTGCGGCTGCGCATTCTGCTGGAGAATAAACGGCTTGCCCCGCTGGCGCTGGCAGCAGGGGGCTTCTTCGTCAGCTTGACGCTTGCGGCCGCATGGGCCATCTCTGCCGTTGCGGAAGGCTCGATCATCACCTGGTTTCTGGCGCTTTCGCCCGGCGGCCTGGGCGAAGTTGCGGTTACGGCGATGCAGCTGGGCGCGAATGACGCGCAGGTGACGGCATATCAAGTGTTTCGGCTGCTGTTCATCCTGTTCCTCGTACCGTTCCTTGTGAACCTCACGCGGAAGAAGTGGAAAGAGGACCTATAGCTAAGGGGGGGCGCTAACGGAAATGAGCGACGCTAACAGCCTATTGGAGGCGTTTTTTACGCTAACGGAACACACAGCGCTTCTTGCAGGGCAAACATCCAGTTCGAGCGTCATTCTGCCGAATAAGGTCTCCTGGTTCCGTTAGTCTTCGACATAATCGGCTTAGCCCGGGGATGCATGCGCGATATAATCAAGCACCGATTCCCAGAGGAACCGGTGCTTACAGTCAATTTCATGCAGCTTTATATTACAACGCTGCTCCCTTGCCGCCGTCTACGTTGATGGCTGTGCCGGTGACGTAGGAAGCAGCCTCGGATACGAGGAAGGTGATCACGTTCGCCGCTTCTTCCGTATCGCCGATGCGCCCGAGCGGTATGCCGTGACGTTCGTGGCGGGCGAACTCCTCCCAGGTAGCTTCCGGCATATCGCGCTTCCACCATTTTTCGATTTGGTCGCTGCGGATCGTGCCGATGCAGACCGTGTTCACGCGAATGCGATCCTTGGCCAAGTCCTTGCTCATGGCATTGGTCAAGGCTTGTCCGGCTGCCCGGCTGACAGAGGTAGGCAGCGAGGATGCGGACGGCGTCTTCGCCGAAGAGGTGGTAATATTCACGATGGCTCCTCCGCCGGCTTGGCGCAGGTGCGGCACCGCTGCTTTCGAGCAATGGATCGCGCCGAACAGCTTCAAGTCCAGATCGTAGTGCCAAGCACTGCTGTCCACTTGTTCAAAAGGCTTGGCAGCGGACGTGCCCGCATTGTTCACGAGTATATCGAGCCTGCCAAAGCGCGCTACCGTCTCAGCAACAGCGCGGCTGCACTCTTCCTCCTTCGTTACGTCTGCCTGAACATAGAACACATCTGCGCCTGTTTGTGCGGCGATGGAAGCCGCTGCTTCCTCCAAGCTGTCCAGGCTGCGCGCGCAGATCGCCACCTTGGCCCCTTCCCGCGCCAAGCTCACGGCTGTTCCATATCCGATGCCTTTGCTGCCGCCTGTAATCAAGGCGACCTTTCCTTGCAGTCCAAGTTCCATATTCCATTCCTCCTTTCCTTCTATTATATCGATCGGTCGGGGGGCGAAACCGTCGCTTTTTTTATGCAGTTGCGGGGGGTTTTTTTACATATGATCGTGCTTTGGCCTGATGACGGAATCAACCCCGAGAACAACGTGCATCTGCATACTCCGCTGCCGGAAGGGCAGATTGACTTCATAGCTTTTAAATGAGAATCTGGAAGAAATCATAGTTGGATATCGGATTTATACTGAGGTGCCTGATGTCAAGAACGAGTCAGTCCAACAAGATCAGCATAGCGACCATATTGATAGGCTCAGTGCTTCTTGCAGCCCTTTTCCTGTTCCCCGGATTTCTGCCTTCTCTCAATCTGGAGAAAAATCACTTGGCCTTCCACACGCTGCTAGAGTTCTTCAGCGTATTTGTCTCATTCTCTATCAGCGCATTCGGCTGGATAGCCTTCAGGGACATGCGCACGACCACCATGCTCTGGCTGCCCATTGTCTTCACCGCGATCGGTGCGCTGGATTTGCTTCATGCGCTCAGCTACGAGGGCATGCCCTTTTTCATTACGGAAAATTCAGCCGGGAAGTCGATCTGGTTCTGGATTGCGGCGCGGCTGACCGAATCGGTAGCTTTGTTGGCGCTGCTGGCGCATAAGGAAAAACCGGTGACGAGAAAGCAGTACGGAGCTCTCTTGCTTCTCCCCTGGGCATACGTTCTTCTGCTTGCTGTCATCATCATCCGCTTCGAAGCGAGTTTGCCGACATTGGTCGTGAACGGCGCAGGCACGACCGCCTTGAAGAATGCCCTGGAATATGTGAACGCTGCGCTGCATGCGGCGTCAATCGTTTTCGTAGTCCGCTACTATCGGCAGACACGTTCCCGAACTGAGCTGGAGCTGGTGTTCGGAATTGGTCTGCTGCTGGCCGCGAGCCTGCTGTTCACGGTATATGTCCATATTCTGGACAGTATTGTCATTGCCGGACACCTGCTGAAAGTGGCGGGCTATGTCTTTATCTTCCGCTGCTTTTATTTTGCACGCTTGGAGATGATCTTTCAGCACAAGCAGCGCACGGAGCAGGACTTGCAGGAGGTGCGGGGAAAGCTGGAATCGTTCATCGAGCATACGCCGGACTGCATTGCGTTCCAGGACCTGAAGGGCCGTATCGTGCAAGTGAATCATGGGTTTGAAACGATATTCGGCGTTTGTGCGGAGGAAGCGGTCGGCAAGCGGTTATCGGATCTGGTGTCTGCCTGCAGAATGGATCTGAAACCACTTAGAAAAGTGTTCGCCGGGGAACCCCTGATTGGACATGAGATGGTTATAGAGCGGAAGGATGGAAAAACCGTTCGCATCAGCACGACCCTCTCGCCAGTGCGGAACGCCGCGGGTGAGCGGGTAAGCATCGCTTCGATCTCACGTGACATCACGGAGCAGAAGGAGGCGGAAGCCAAGCTTCGCCAGGCGGAGCAAGAGCTTGTGGAAACGGTGCGCGAGCATCAAGGCATGATTCTGAAATATAAAATCCAGGAAGGACGCATTATCCACACACTCTGCGACGGACAACTTCTGTATGACATGCAGCTTCAGCCTGAACAGATCGTCGGCCAGGGACTTCCCGCCATTTGGCTAGATGACGGTCAGCAGCGATTCCATGAGCATTACCAGACCGCCTGGGCAGGGCGCAGAGTCGATTTCGAAGCGACGATCCAAGGAATCGTCTGCTTCATTACGCTCAGTCCGATTCGACGAAATGGCGTTATTGCGGAAGTGATCGGTTCCTGGATCAACATCACGAAGCTGAAGAAGACGGAGGAACTGCTGCAAAAATCGGAAAAGCTGGCCGTAGTCGGTGAGCTGGCTGCCGGCGTGGCGCATGAGATTCGCAATCCCTTAACGACGCTGAAGGGATTTACCCAGATTCTCGGCATGAAGGTCGACGAAGACAGTCAGCCGTTTATCGAACTGATGATGTCCGAGCTGGAACGGATAGAAGCGATTACGAGCGAATTCATGGTCGTGGCCAAGCCGCAGCAAAATCAATATGAGCCTGTGGACATTCCGCAAGTCCTGCAGCAAGTCATACAGCTTCTTGGTCCGCAGGCGACGCTCAATAATGTGCAGATAAGTCTGGAGGTAGACGCCGCCGTTACAACCATTTATGGAGATGCCAATCAAATGAAGCAAGTGTTCATGAACGTGATGAAGAACGCGATCGAATCGATGGAGCGCGGCGGCAGTATGTATATAGAAGTAGACAATCCCCAGGCAGGCCAGCTGTGTGTGAAGGTTCGGGACACCGGCAGCGGCATTCCGGCAGACATGCTGCCGAGGCTGGGGGAGCCGTTTTATACATTGAAGGAGAAAGGCACCGGGTTGGGGCTGATGGTCAGCTATCGCATAATAGAAGCGCATCAGGGCCGGATTTCCTTTGACAGCGAAGTAGGCTTGGGAACAACGGTACGCATTGCACTGCCGACGAAGAGCGGGTTTTAACATCCTTCTAACATGCGCAAAACATAGCTTTAATAGTTTGCTAGTATACTAAACTGGAAAAAGTGAGTTTCTACATAAAGGGGAGGATGCAGGATGAAGGGGAGCAAGATTTCATTTTTGTTATCAATGCTGTTCATGGTCACGCTGCTGGTACCGGCTGTGGCTTTCGGGGCTGATGGCGAGGACGGGACGAAGATTACGATCGTGCATATCAACGATGTGCACTCGCGGGTAGAAAGCGGAATCGGCTATGCGAAGCTGGCTGCTTTTGTCGATCAGCAGCGCGCTGCAAATCCCAATACCTTGGTGCTGGATGCTGGAGATACGCTGCATGGCCAGACGATCGCCACGCTTGTAAGAGGCGAGAGCATCGTCAGAATGCTGAATGCGGTAGGCCTGGATGCAATGGCTGCCGGCAACCATGACTTCAACTTTGGGACGGAGCGTTTGCTCGAGCTTGCGGATATGGCTGAATTCCCCATTCTCGGTGCAAACGTGGAAAAGGATGGCGAGGCTATTCTGCAAGACCATCTGATTAAGGAGGTAGGGGGCGTTAAGGTAGGCATCTTCGGGCTCGCTACGCCGGAAACAGCTTACAAGACGCATCCCAACAACGTTGAGGGCATCACTTTCGTCGATCCGGTCGTATCGGCGCAAGCGCAAGTGGATCAGCTGCGCGACCAGGTGGACATCTTGATTGCCCTGGCCCATCTGGGAACAGACGCCTCCAGTGTCGATACGAGCACGAAGGTGGCGGAGCAGGTAGCAGGAATCGATCTGATCGTGGACGGACATAGCCACGAGGAGGTCAGTACTTATGTGGGCGAGACGCTGATCGTTCAGACAGGCGAGTACTTGAACAATGTAGGTCTCGTTCAATTGACCGTGCAGGAAGGCGTGCTTGTGCATGCAACGACGGAGCTTATTGCTGCAGAGGAGCTGGAGGCACTGGAGCCGGATGCCGAGGTTCAGGCGGTTATCGATGAGATCAAGGCTGAGCAAAATACCGTGCTGGAAGAAGTAGTCGGCGCCAGCCAAACTGCGCTGGACGGCGAGCGGGAGACTGTGCGCGCAGGAGAATCCAATCTCGGCAATCTGATTGCCGATGCGATGCTCGCTGTGACAGGCGCTGACGCAGCGCTGACGAATGGCGGCGGCATTCGCGCATCGATCGGCGAAGGGGAAATCACGAAGGGCGATGTCATTACAGTGCTGCCCTTTGGCAACTATGTGGTAACCATTGAAGTTACCGGGGAAGAGATTGTGCAAGCGTTGCAGCATGGTGCCGGCGATTATCCGGAGCCGAAGGGAGCCTTCCCGCAGGTGGGCGGCATCAGCTTTAGCGTCGATGCAGCCAAGCCGAACGGGGAAAAGGTACACAACGTGAAAGTGAACGGAAATCCGGTGCAATTGGATCAAACGTACGTGCTCGCTACGAATGACTTCCTCGCGGCAGGCGGCGATGAATATACGATGTTCAGCGATAATGAAGTGACGGGGCATTACCAGGCGTTGGATGAAGCGCTGATCGAGTACATCCAGACGATTGGAGAGGTTGCCTATGCGCCGGAAGGCCGCATCACTGAAGAGGCCGTGCCTGTTGATGCGAATGGCGATAGCGCAGCAGCGGAAGCCGCAGAAGCAGGCGCTGGGGAGGCTGGGCAAGAGGTTCCGGCAGCCGAGGCTGTGCAGGAGACTTCCGTAGATGAAGCGGCGAATGCCGGTGCAGCTTCCAGCGAAGCCATTGAACAAGCTCCGGCAGCAAGCGGCAACGTGCCAGCTCCCGTTCAAGAAGCCAAGGTTCACACGGTGAAGCCGGGAGATACCCTTTCCCATATTGGCGTGGCACACGGGCTGTCGTGGCAGGAGCTGGCCGCATTCAATAACTTGGCCAACCCGCATTTGATCTTCCCGAATCAGCAAATTCGGATTCCGGTTCGATAATAAGAATTTCGGTCAACATCAAGAAAGAGGCTGTAGCCGCGAATTGCGGGCACAGCCTCTTTTTTGTGGGGCTTGATCCGGTCTGGAACAGCTATGGCCCACGGCGGGCGGGCAAGTGCGGCGCTATGCTTAAGCTTCCGCGGACCGCTCGCTTGGCTCGCTGCCCAGCGGGATGTTGTGGCGCTTGTTGTACAGGTAAGTGCCAATCGTGGCT
This sequence comes from Xylanibacillus composti, assembly GCF_018403685.1. Lineage (NCBI taxonomy): Bacteria > Bacillati > Bacillota > Bacilli > Caryophanales > Paenibacillaceae > Xylanibacillus > Xylanibacillus composti. Next base: position 46,604 of record NZ_BOVK01000037.1, on the reverse strand, counting down.
ACAACTGCGATGACGGTAATGAGACTGCCAATGCCGTAGGCAGCTGCAGGGCTGACGCGGTCGAACACTTCGCCGCCTCCGGCGCTGCCGATAATGCCGGCGAACCCGCCGAATGTGACGGCAAAAGCAGCTTGCCCAGTACCGCGCAGCTCCTGTGGAATGATGCTCATCAAATACTGGATCGCCGCAACGAGAAACAGCGGGAACGTAATGCTGTGCAGCGCTTGGGCGTAGATCAGAACCGACGGGCTGTCGGCAATGCTGTAAATCGCCCAGCGCAGTGCGTAAGCGGCAGTAGCAATGATGATGATGCCCATTTCGTTCCACTTTTTAATCAGCTTTCCGGCGAACATTAGGGACGGCACTGTGCTCAAAGTGGCCACCAGCCAGGCCATGCCTACCCGCGATTCGGAAGCGCCCATATCGCTGATGTAGAGGGCAAGCAGGCTGTCATTCATCCGATGCGGAATCGCAATCAGCAGGATGAGAAACAGGAACCAGAGCAGTCTCGGTTGGGAGAACACTTTGCCGAGCGACTTCAGATTAACCGGCACCGGCGTAGATTCGGTGTCCTTGATCAAGAAGGCAGCCGCGATGGCCAAAATCAGGCCGCCAGCGTAAATGTACCAAATATAACCGATTCCGATCCACTCGATAATAAAACCAAGCGCAAGCGATGCGGTTCCAACGCCGATCTCTCCCCAAACACGGAGACGGCCGTATTCTTTATTATGCTGATACGCATAGGAAATGCACAATGTCTCGGTCAAAGGGGCCGCAGCGCTGTTGAAAAACATGAAGGTGATATAGAAGATCAGGATGAGCAGGAACGTCTGCACCGAGAACAGGCCTATGCTTAGGAACAGATTGGCGAACAGCAGGACGAGCAGCACTTTTTTAACCGTTTTCCGCTTGTCGCTTACATATCCCCAGAAAGGCTGTGCAAATATTCCGATCAAAGCCCCGGTGGCAATAATGGTGCCGACTGCACCGGAAGAGAGTCCCCGATCCTGCAAGGACAACGGCAGGAAGAAAACGATTACACTAAACGTAGAGAACAATAAGTAAATAAACACGGACACTCGTACCACGTGATGGACCCCCTTAGCTGGAAAAAGAGTAACTATGCAATTTTAGCACAGTCTCTCTAGCGGGGGTATGAGAGAAACTTATGGTTCTGCCCGCATTCCGGCATAAGAAAATCGCCAGGCATGGATGGCATCGGGACGAAGATGGCTAGGCTTGATCCTTGAAGCGGCGTGTGCAGCAGGTGGATTTCCTGGAGGAACACGATACGCAGGCAGAATCCGTTCAACGGCAGCAGTTGCCCTACATTCTTCATAGGTGAATCGCCGGCAGACAACTGATCCAATGCGTGCGGACGGGCTACAACAGCGGAACATGGCAGCTTTAACGCGATAAGGAACAGGTTGGCGGGGGAAATAGCCGAACATAGTGAGTGAACCGAGTGAGGACAACTGAACGAATGAAGCGCGATGAGTGAATGGCGGTCGGTCAGTTGAACGAACGGATCGTGGTGAGTAAATGACAGGAGGACAGCAAAATAGCGGAACATGATGGCTTTAATGCAATACGGAACAGAGTGGCGGGGGAAATAGCGGAATATTGTGGTCGTATCGCGATCCTTTCAATGGCAACCGAGCTACAGAACGATGTATAAGACCAGTTGTTCCCGCTAATCGTGGCTCAAGCTGCGAATTCGCTTCAATTGAACCATTATTTCCCGCTATTGGGTTTGCAGGTAGGCAGGCGGCCAAGCTGAATAAGCAGACGAAGGCGCACGGCACAACCCACAATCAGCAAGGCCCGCAAGACAGCTGGATGCTGCCTTGCGGGTGAGAGGCGCTTGCGCATCGAGACTATGCGGCCGGAGCAAGCCCAATTTGCCTGGCGAGCGGGACAACCTGGGGTCGAAGCCCGGTGTCCGTTGCCCGCTGCCTGCCTGCCGCCCGCTGCCCGCCGCGTGCCATCCCGGCCCTAGTCCCTTTGCCGATCGGCGTAGACGGCCATCGCTTCGCACATGAACTGCGCGAGTCCTTCACCGAACTGATCGATGTTGCGGGTGAACCGTTCATCCTCCACGTACATTTGTCCCAGTGATCGGAACGCCTCCGGTGTATACTGATGGCCGAAGCTGCTGTTCAGGAACGTGTACCATTCGCCGATCGCCGCCTGCGCTTCTTCGGATTCAGGCGAGCTCGTGCGCAGCGAGGCCAACTTGCGGTAAATGTCGTTCATCTGCTGCTTGAGCTCTTCCTGCTCCGCTTCAGTCAACTTCCCGAGCTTCGCCTTGGATTGGTCGACAGCTTGATCGCCCCAGCGCTCGCGCGCTTCCTGCTCGTACGGGTTGTGGCTGAAATCAAAGCCTTCAAATTTCTCTTTATGCGTCATATTGCGTTCTCCTTTCGCATGCTGGATGGTCTTCTCCATCGTCATAATCATTTGATCCAGCTTTGTGCGCTTGTCGAGCAGCATCCGGTATTGCAGCTCCAGCGCATCAAGCCGGTCGTAAGCGGGACCGTTCATAATATCCCGGATTTGCTTCAAAGGGAAACCCAGTTCCTTGAAGAACAGGATTTGCTGCAATTGAGTGAGGTTGTCATCACTGTACAAGCGATAACCGGATTCGCTCACGTCATCGGGCTTGAGCAAATCGATTTCGTCATAGTGATGCAGTGTGCGCACACTGATGCCGACGAGATCGGCCACCTCTTTGACGGTCATGGCCATGTCATTCAGCTCCCTTCTGCTATCACTATAAAGGATCACGCAACGTGAGAGTCAAGGGGAGGTGCGACAAAAATTCACGATAAATGAGAAAAGGCGAGGAACACCAAACCAAAGATCACCAAGGATCACGAAAAAGCGGGAGTGAAGATGGGAAGCAGCCGGGCCGATTAGATAATTTTCCCCCTCTTTTGTAGAAATGTTGACCTTATGTGAATGTGTAAGCGCTTATATAATGAAGGGGCAGCAACAAGCTAGACGGCAATTCAGTTGCAAGTCAATCCATGGGAGGTCAATAACATGAAAAAACAATACGGGCTGCTCTTGCTAGTTCTCTTGGTCAGTCTTACGACGGTGCTGGCCGGATGCGGCGGCAGCAATGCCGGTCAGGGATCTGGAGCCAATGCAGGAACGAACGAAGCTGGAGGAACGGAAGCGAATGCGGACGGTCAAGCAGGGGGCGAGGCCGTCGAGAATGCGGAGCCGTTCACCGTTTCGCTGCGCCACATTCAGATCGGCGATGCGAAGAAGTTCCGCAAGGCGATTCTGGACGATGCCATTGCGAAGGCCGAGGCCGAGGTGCCGGGGCTTGCCTTCGAGCTGGATGGCGTGGAGGATGAGGTCAATCGCTTTACGAAGCTGCCGGCCGAGATGGCGGCAGGCAACCCGCCGAAAATATTCGATTTGTTCGGCGGCGAAGGGGATGCGCTGAAGTATGCGGATGCCGGGCGCCTGCTTGACTTGACGCCGATTCTGGAGGAGCTTGGCCTGGCTGACAAGTTTCTGAACATGGGGCAATTCACCTTGGACGGCAAGGTGTACGGCCTTCCTATAGGAGGCAGTACGGAAGGATTTTTCTACAATAAAAAGCTGTTCGCCGAATACGGCATCGAAGTGCCGACTTCGCTCGAAGAGCTGGAGCAAGCCGCAGAAACGCTGAAGGCCAATGGCGTGACACCGATTGCGATGGGCTCGCAGGCCGCTTGGGTGCCGCTCATGCTGGCCAATACCTTGATCGGGCGCTATGCGGGACCGGAAGCGATCAATGGCTTCCGCGACGGCAGCGCGGCATGGGATTCGCCCGAGGTGGTCGCGGCCTTCGCGAAGTATCAGGAATGGGTCGACAACGGCTACTTCACCAAGGGTGAGCTGGGCGTCACCTATGATGCGATGCTGAACGAATTTTTGGCCGGCAAGGCCGGGATGATGTTCGACGGCAGCTGGCGCGCTTCTGCTTTCACGAACCCGGATTTGGTGAAGGAAATTACGTCAGAGGACGTCGGATATTTCGCGATGCCGGCCGTGCCTGGCGGCAAGGGCGATCAGACGGCTGTGAACGGCAATTACAGCAACGGCTATGGCTTCTCTTCCAATTTGAACGAGCGGGAGCTTGCGGCAGTCAAGGCATTCATCAAGCATCTCTATAATGATGAGATGCAGGTGCGCGGCTTGCTGGAGGACGCGCTGCTGCCTTCAATGAAGCTGTCCGATCCAGCCGCATCCGAAATCGACACGAAGCTGGAAGACCCGGTTGTCAAGCAAATCATGGAGACAATGAACGCAGCGGGCGAAGCGTTCTCGCACTTTGACTCCGTTGTGCAATCGGATGTCTATAGCGAGACAGAGCAGCAAATTCAAAGGCTGATCGCAGGCAGAGCCACACCGCAAGAGGTGGGCGATGTGCTGCAGCAGGCCCAGGAGGCGGCTAACGCCAAATAGAGATATAGCTTGCATGCCCAGCAGCAATTGAGGAAATGGCGCTGTCCCGCTGTCCGATAACCAGGGGGCGGCGCCTTTCTTATGAAGACGCAAGCGCGCATGCGCCTGTGTACCGCTGAGGCATGCACGAGAGTGATCAATCGGGAAAGGAGCGGGTAGCCATGCGCAGTTCTTTGCGAAATCCGTATATCTACACTTTGTTTGTCGTGCCGACGCTCGGCTTGTATGCGTTGTTCTTCATCTATCCGATGCTGACCTCGGTCGGCTATGGCTTCACGGATTGGAATGGTTTGCAGGACACGAATTTCATCGGGTTTGCCAACTTTGAGCGGGCATTCGCCGACAGCAGCTTCTGGAACGCTGTGCGCAATAACATGATCTTTATATTGTTCTCTGTATGCGTGCAGGTGCCGCTCATTGTATTTTTCGCCATTTTAATTAGCCAGGTTCGGCGCTTTCAAGGCTTTTACAAAACGACGGTTTTCGTTCCTTCCATCTTGTCTACGGCGGTCATCGGCATCCTGTGGGGGTTTATGTACGATCCGGAAGTGGGGATCATCAATCAATTTCTCGGCCTGCTCGGTGTGGAGACCATTTACTGGCTGGCGGATACGAGATGGGCGTTATTGGCCGTGCTGATGACGAATGCCTGGCAGTGGATGGGCTTCTATATTGTACTTGTGCTGGCGGCTATATTGTCGTTGCCGAAGGAAATCAATGAGGCGGCATCGATTGACGGCGCAAGCGGATTTCAGCAGGCTTGGCATATTACCGTTCCGTTGATCAAGCCAATCATCTCGGTCATTGTCATGCTCTCGATTGCCGGCGCGATGCGGGTGGTCGATATCGTCCTCGTCATGACGAATGGCGGACCGATCGGGGCTACGGATGTCATGGCGTCGTATATGGTAAACCGGGCGATTCGCTATGGGGATTACGGGTACGGCACTGCGCTGTCCATTATGATTTTCGCCATAGCGCTTCTTCTGACCGCACTCTACCAGCTCACCTTCGGCAAAATGCGGGAAAGGGTGGAATTCTGAGATGCCGCAAGCACTTAAAAAATCTCTGCCTCATCTGATTTTGCTTATATACGTGGCAGCTGTGCTGCTGCCGTTCGCATTTGTCATTCTGTCCTCCTTGAAGGGGAGCAATATCGATATTGCGGAGCGTCCGTTCGGCCTGCCGGAAACGTGGGTGTTCGACAACTATGTGACGGCTTGGGTGAAGGCCAAGATCAATGTGTATTTCTTCAACAGCGTGTACTTGTCGGTGACGTCGTCAGCCGCCGGCGTCTTGCTCGCTGCGGCCTGCGCCTTCGCCCTGACGCGCATGAAATTCAGGCGCGTCAGCAGCTGGGTGTACCAGTTCGTCTTGTTAGGCATGCTGATTCCCGGCAATGTGCTGTTTATCGCGCAATATATTTTGGTTAAGGATCTGGGCATCCTCAATACGCACTGGTCGCTGTTTCTTCCTTACACGGCCGGGGCATTGCCGCTCGGCGTGCTGCTGATCGCCGCTTTTATGCGCGCGATCCCGGCTGAGCTGGAGGAAGCGGCGGTAATGGATGGATTGAGCGCTATAGGGCTATTTGCTAGAATAATAGTACCGATTACATTGCCGGCGCTCGTGACGGTATTTATCGTCAATTTCCTGGGCGCCTGGAACGAGTATTTGCTGGCCAACTTTTTCATCAGCAAGGATGCCCTGCGCACGCTGCCTACCGGGATGGTCGGGTTTCGCGACGCGTTCCAGACGAATTATGCGCTGATTTGCACTGGCATCGTTTATAGTGTGCTTCCCGTACTGGTGCTGTACGCCTTTCTGCAAAAGCAGATCATCGAGGGGGTTACAGCCGGCAGCATAAAAGGATAGCCGACAGAAAGGAGCAGTGATCCTGGCATGTCCATACGGTTCAAGCTGTTTGCTGCTTTTTTTCTGTTTATTTTGCTTCCTTTTTGCCTGTCGGGCCTGGGCGCCTACTGGTTCGTCTCGGATTTCATTGAGAAAAAATACTCGCAGCAGGCGGAGCTGACGCTGCGCGCGCTGAGCCAGAACGTGGAGTTTATCTTCGGGGAGATGAACAAGGTGACGGACAGCACGATTGCCAGCACAGCGCTGCAGGAGCTGCTGGACAACCGGGGCTACGACTTGAAGCATCTGACGGAAACGGACTACCTGGAGCTGAACCAAATTCAGAAAAGCTTTCGCGAGCTGTTGATCAACCATCCTTCTGTCAGCTTCGCCTTTATGTACACGCTGCACGATGAACGGATACTGCCGATTTTCGCCAAGGGGAATTTCGCGGCGCTGCCATTCGAGGAGTTCCAGCGGCAGCCGCTTTATCAGAGCGTGCTGGAGAGAGACGGGCTGCCGAGATGGGTCGGGCCGTATGAATATCCGCGGCTGACCGGCGCGGACCCTGTGTTTACCCAGATACGCCTCGTTAAGGACATTGATACGCTGCGGGACAAGGGGATCCTGTTGGTTCAGATGAAGCAGTCGGGCTTGGAAAATTTATTTCGCTATTTTCGCTACAGGCAGGAAGAGTACGACACCCGCTTTCTTATAGTGAATGAACAGGGCCTGATCCTGTATGACAGCGCGGGGGAAATGGGCGGGGAACGAATGCAGGCGTATACGACCGCGCAGCTGCACGACGGGGGCGGATATGTAAGCGACCGGTTGGTGTTCGCAGAAGAGGAGAGCATTCTGTCGAGCATTCCGGTTGGCGAGGAGCAGTGGCGGCTCGTCTCGCTGACCTCCTGGCATTCGCTGTCCAGGGAGATCACTGCGTATGCCAAAGTCGTCGCGGCCATTACGGGCCTGTGTCTGCTCAGCGCTCTGGCGTTTCTGATGTTCTCGGTGAATCGCATCGCCAAGTCGATTGTACGTATCGTGCGATCCATGCGCCGGGTGGAGGACGGAGAGCTGCACATTCGTGTCCGCGAGGAAGGACGCGATGAACTTAGTCTGCTGGCGCAAGGCCTTAACAGTCTGATTGAGCGGGTCCATGCGCTGCTTGGCAAGGTGAAGCAAGAGCAGCAGCTGAAGAACAAGGCCGAGCTTCGTGTGCTGCAGGCCCAGATCAAGCCGCACTTCTTGTTCAATACGCTGGAATCGATCAATGTGCTGGCCGCTCGGAATGAGGGGCGGAAGGTGAGCGAGATGGTGCAGCGGCTGGGCGTGCTGCTGCGCATCAGCTTTCAGGAGCAGGAGCGCATTCCGCTGAGGCAGGAGCTTGCGCATCTGCGCAGCTACTTGGATATCCAGATGTTTCGCTTCGAGGACTTGTTCGCTTATGAGCTTGACGTGCCAGAGGAGCTGCTTGGCTGCTATCTGCCGAAGCTGACCTTGCAGCCGCTTGTCGAGAACGCTCTACAGCATGGCTTCGAGGGAATTGTGTATAAAGGCTTGATCCGCATTCGCGGGGAGCTTGAGAAGAACCAGCTTGTGCTGTATGTCGAGGACAACGGCATTGGCATGGATGCACAGACACTGTCGCGCTTTTCCTATATAGCGGAGGATGTGGGCGATGCAACGGTGCAGCCGTCAGCGGGTCCGGCGCATGCCGAGCGGCGAGGGCTCGGTCTGCGCAGTGTGGCGGACCGCATTCGCATTGAATACGGGAGCGCCTACGGCTTGTGGATTTGTTCCCATTCGGGGCGAGGTACGACGATCAAGTGTGTCCTGCCGAATTCGCCGGACGCTGCAAATGCTTCGAATGTACCGAATACGCCGAATGCACCGAATGTGCGAAATGATCTGAATGCACCGAATGCATCAAATTCGTCGCATGCATCCTGATGCATCATGCGAAACGATCTGCATGCATAACTTCGCGAGGTGATGGAGATGTGGTTGAAGGCATTGCTGATTGATGACGAAAAGCCTATTCTGAATCATCTGCACACCGGTTTTCCTTGGGAGGAATGGCGGATTGAGGTGATCGGTCTAGCCCGCAACGGGAATGAGGCGCTGGCGCTCGTCGAACGCCACCATCCGGATTTGGTGCTGTGTGATATCCGCATGCCTGTGATCGACGGTCTGGAGTTTCTTCAACAGATCCGCGAGCAAGGCGAGACTGCCGAGGTCATCATGATTACCGGTTACGAGGATTTCGACTACGCGCGCACCGCTCTGAAGTATCAGGCGGCGGAATATTTGCTGAAGCCCATCGACTATGAGGAGCTGGCGCGTTGTGTGCAGCGGCTGGCCGGACGCATTCGTGAAGAACGGAGCGCGGAACAGGACGCGCGCCGCAGATGGGACCGCCTGACTGCTGCTGCCTACGAGAAGCTGCTGTTCGATGCGCTGCTCGGCCATGGCTCTGTGCCAAGCAGCCTGGTGCTGCCCGAAGGCGCGGAGCTGCTCGAGAACCAGAGCTTGTGGCTGCTGCTTGTTGATATAGACAGCTATTCGCAGCGGGAGCACGCAGGTGCGGAGCAACAGAGAAAGCTGGCGAATTTCACTGTGAATAATATAGTGTCGGAAGCTTGGGAGGACCGTCCCTGCGCGGTGCTGCAGCTGAGAGAAGGAGAGTTTAGCCTGGTGCATCAGGATGAGGGTGGCCTGACGGTTGAAGCGCTGGCGGAGCGGGCCCAATCCTTGAGGGACGCAGTGCTTCACTATGCCAAGGTGTCCGTGCATATCGCGCTTTACCCTGAGCCCGTGAGCAGCGACTTTCTCGCTTCGGCATATCGCAAGCTGCAAAGCTTCCTGCATCTGAGCGCGAGCGGTAAGGGGGTGGCCGTGTACGAGAGGCCGGCTCGTCCGTTCGAAGCGGAGGAGGCGTTGTGGGCGGCAGTTGAAGAGCTGGCTGGCGGATTGAAGCTAGCGGACCGCGTCCAGACGGAGCAAGCGCTGCGCCGCTGGACGGAGCTGCTGCAGGTCATGTCCGGTGAGGGAGAGAAAGCCGCAGAGTCCATGGTTCATTATGTGGCCATCCATCTCCTCCGGGAGTTGAAGAATATGCATCTATTGGGAGCGGAGCAGGAGGAGCAAATTTGGACCCGGATGGCCGACAGCAGGGGTCTGAAGGATGTGCTGCAGCTGGTCGAGGCGATGATTCGCGATTGTCTGGCCCACACGTCATCGCAGAAGTCGAGCGAGCTGCTCATGCATGCGGCCACCGATTATATAGACCGCCACCTGACCAGAGATCTCGGGATGGAGGAAGTCGCCGATCACCTGGGCATCAGCTGCAGTTACTTCAGCATGCTCTTCAAGCAGCACACCGGCATGACCTTCGTCGAATATATCACAGCCGGGCGCATGGAGCTGGCGAAGTCGATGCTGTGTCACACGGACAAGAGCATCGCCCAGGTCGGAGCGCTAAGCGGCTATGCGGATCGCAGGTATTTCACGAAGGTGTTCCACAAATATGTAGGCGTTACGCCGCGGGAATGGAAAGAGCATGCGATTCCACGAAAGTGAAGGTTCAAATAATGAGTTCACCTATATATAAATCTCGGAAGGAGTGGAGAGCATAATGCGAAGCTTGACGTCGATGACGCTCGAAGAGAAGGTTGGCCAACTGTTGATTTGCGGCTTTGCAGGCACGGAGCCGCCGGCCGGCATGCTGCGCTTCATTCGCGAGAGGAAGCCGGGCGGCATCATCTATTTCCGCCGCAATATTGCCTCGGCGGGGCAGCTGCGCAGCTTGTCGGACCAGCTGCAGCAGGCTGCCAAGGGAGCGGATGCCCCGCCGTTGTTCATTGCCATTGATCAGGAGGGCGGCATGGTTGCCCGCTGGGATCAGGATGCGGCGCTGATGCCGGGCAATATGGCGATCGGCGCAACACGGCGGGCGAGCTATGCGTATGAAGCAGCCAATGCAACGGGTCGGCAGCTGCGCGAAGTCGGGATTAATGTGAACTTCGCGCCTTGCGTGGATGTGAACAACAACCCGGCCAATCCGGTGATCGGGGTGCGCTCTTTCGGCGCTGATCCGGACATGGTAGCAGAGTTCGGCGCGGCAGCGGTTCGCGGTTATCAGGAAGCGGGCGTGTCAGCGGCAGCGAAGCATTTTCCCGGCCATGGGGACACGGACATCGATTCCCATCTCGATTTGCCGATTATTCCGCATGCCATGGAGCGGCTGCATCATGTGGAGCTGAAACCGTTCGCCGAGGCGGTTCGAGCAGGGACGGATATGATCATGACCGCGCATGTCGTCTTTCAAGCATTGGAAGGGAATGAGGCTGTCCCCGCCACACTCTCGCCCCGCGTGCTGGACGGTCTGCTGCGCGGTCAGCTGCAGTTCCAAGGCATTATCATTACGGATTGTCTTGAAATGAAGGCCATTTCCGATGGAGTCGGCGTGGCTGAAGGCGCAGTGCGCGCAGTGGAAGCGGGGGCGGACATCGTTCTGGTGAGCCATACGATTGCGCGGCAAGAGGAAGCGCTGGACGCGCTGCTGCACGCGGTGCGCTCCGGGCGGATGAGCGAGTCGCGCATCGACGCTTCCGTGCAGCGCATCCTGGATTTGAAGCAGAAGCGGATTGCTGCTGGCACCGCCTCTCCGCCAGACATTCCAAAGGTTTTCGAGGTGAATGCTCCCGCTTTTCAAAAGTTAGCCCGCAGCATATGCCGGGACAGCGTCACGCTTGTTCGCCATGAAGGCGTACTGCCCTTGGATTCTGCAAAATCGGTCTATGTCGTGTGGCCGGAAGTGACTGCGAGCACAGAGGTGGTCGAAGCGGTGGAGCAAGAAATGACGCTTGGGCAAGCGTTGCAGGAGCATCTTCCGCGAGTAGCGGAGGACCGAATTGCGCTGGAACCCGGCGATGCGGAACTGGCTCGCGTGCTTGAACGAAGCCAGCAGTATGAGCAAGTTGTCGTGGCTACCTACCATGCCGGAGCGATTGGCCGTCAAGGTGAGCTGGTACGTCGGTTAATGGCTGAACGGCTTGGCAGGGGCGTGGTTGTTGTGGCGGTTCGCAATCCTTATGACCTCCTCGCTTTTCCAGATGTCCCGGCCTATTTGGCTGTTTATGAGAATCGCCCGCAGATGATGGAGGCCTTGGCGGAAGTGCTTGTCGGCAAGCACAGCCCATCCGGTCGTCTGCCGGTACAGCTAATGGATCAGTATCCGATTGGATGGGGACTCTCCTATGGAGACGGTCTGCCATGAGATGGGTGGTGCTGGACAGCAAGGAGGCCGTGGGCATTGCTGCGGCCGATCAAATCTCGCGGCTGCTGCAGGAAAAGCCAACGTGTGTGCTCGGTTTGGCCACGGGCGGCACACCGCTTGGCACCTACCGAGAACTGATCCGTCGCCATCAAACGGGTGAATTGGAGATGTCCCGCGTGACGACCTTCAATCTCGATGAGTACTATGGGCTGGACCGCGATCATCCGCAGAGCTACTGGCAGTACATGCAGGAGCACTTGTTCCGCAGCTTGCCCATCCCGGAAGAGCGGATTCATATGCCTCCGGGCAAGCCGGAGCAAGTGGAGGCCAGCTGTCTGGAGTATGAGCAAGAGATTGAGCAAGCAGGAGGAATAGACCTCCAGCTCTTGGGCATCGGGGCGAATGGGCATATCGGGTTTAATGAGCCGGCTGAGTCGCTGCAGCCTGCGACGCATCTGGCCAAACTGGCCGAAAGCACTGTTCAGGCGAATGCCCGTTTTTTCGCTAGTCCGGAAGAGGTTCCGCAGTATGCCATAACGATGGGAATCGGCACCATTATGAAGGCGAAGCGGATCGTGCTGCTGGCAACTGGCGAGGCCAAGGCAGAGATTCTGTCTAAACTTTATACTTCGCCTATTACGACGAGGTTACCGGCTTCCATGCTGCATATGCACCCGCATGTTACGATATTGGCGGATCGGGAAGCGGGCAGCCTGCTGCCGTTCGTGCAGGAAGGGATACCCACTGATACGCTATCATGAGAGCGTACCGTGTTGGCATACAGTAAGGATGATTCAGGACGAAGCCGCTTGTACAGGGAGGAAAATCGGTGAACCAGCAATTTGGGGGCAGACAGCGATTTGCGAATGGCAAAGTTTTTTTGGATGGCGTATGGCGAACGGGGCTGGATGTGATTGCGGCCGACGGCATCGTCACAGAAATTGTTGAAGCGCAGACGGAACAGCATGGACACATCGCATCGGGACATGCAGAACGGCGAGCAAGCGTGGATGCCGAGTGCCGGATCGATCTGCAAGGCCGCATGCTTATTCCGGGTTTTATCGACTTGCATGTGCACGGCGGGGGCGGATTCGATGTAACGAGCGGAACGGCAGCCGATGTGGCGAAGGCCGCCAGGTTTCATGCGAGCAAGGGGACGACGTCCTGGCTGCCGACGACAATGACGGCCGAACGCGCCGTTACTGAACAGGCTGTGCAAAACATACGACAGGCCATGCTGAGCGGCACGGGCGGCGCGGAAATCGTCGGCATTCACCTCGAGGGTCCGTTCCTCAATCCTGCGCGATGCGGGGCGCAGCCCGTGGACCGTATGCGCATGCCCTCGCAGGAGGAATTGGATACGTACCTGCGCTTGTCGGACCATCAGGTGCGCTTGATCACGATCGCGCCGGAGCTGCCCGATGCGCTGGCCGTTATCCGCTATGCGCGTTCACGCGGTATCACCGTGTCTATCGGCCATTCCGATGCAACGTATGAGCAGGTGCGCGCAGCAGTGGCGGCAGGGGCTTCTCACGTGACGCACCTTTTCAACGGCATGCGCCCGCTGCATCACCGCGAGCCCGGTGTTGCGGGTGCTGCGCTCATGCTGGATGCGCTCACTGTGGAACTGATCTGTGACGGGATTCACGTGCGGCCAGAGCTGATCGATTATGTGTTCCGCACGAAGCCGCAGGAAAAAATCGTGCTCATAACCGATGCAATAGAGGCATGCGGCTGCGCCGAAGGACGCTATCAACTGGGCGGACAAGAGGTGGATGTCCGGCATGGCGAGGTCCGGCTTGCGACGACCCAGGATTTGGCCGGCAGCATGCTGACCATGGATCAAGCGCTGCGCAATGCAGTCCAGTTCAGCGGACTGCCGCTTGCATCTGTCCTGCCGATGCTTACGGCTCATCCCGCCCGGCAAATCGGCATCGCTGACCGCAAAGGATCGATCGCCCCCGGCAAAGACGCCGATCTCGTCGTATTGAACGACAAACTGGAAGTAGAAGCCGTATACGTACGAGGCAAACAGGTGAGCGCCTCTCCCAATTAAACTTTTTTCCAGCGCTGCAGCAGTGAGTCTGGCATGTTCTTTGCAGGCTTGCGGAATGTGCAAGGAGGGTTCGCGGGCGAGAGGTACTAAGGGATGCGCTTGTTGGAATGCAGGGTGTAAGAGGAAAAGTGTGCGAGGAAATGTGTCAGCAGTGCATGAAGAGTAAGGTCGCGCGGGTCGCGCACTAGCCGGAGAGTTTGGGCGAAAGAGAGGCGCGAGCCATGAGGGAGTGCCGGGGCGCGTAAGTACAAGGTTCGTTCGGCTGAAGGTCAGCTCAGCTGGAGGTCGATTCAGCTAATTGATTACGAATAGTACGAGTACCATTAAGGACTAGTAGCAGCTTCATTATATTTCATCGGAAATAGGGGCATTCTTGTGTTTTATTACCTTTTTACTAATAAGAGTGGAAGGAAGCGTAACTATTAATGGTAAATGGGTAATAAATCAGCGATATTGCGCCTTATTCGTAATTATTACAGGAAGTTGCTACCAGTAATTAAGGGAAGAACTTCTATAAATCCATCTCTTGGACAACGAGGCCGCCCGCGCACACTGTCCCCGCCATGGAACGCGCGGGGGAGTTGCGCCTGGGATAGGTCCGGGAATGGCCTAGGGAGTGGGCAAATGGAATGCGCCAATGAAAGGCCGAACGGGGTGCGCCAGTGGAACGCGCGAATGGAGTGCCCGAGGGATTGAGCCATACGCGCCAGACTGTTCGGGCAACGGTCTCGCCCGCAGGTGAGCGGCGACTGCCCGGCTATCGCTTCGCATACTCTTCGCCAACGGCAAAAGCCGCCCCGAAGTCGAGTAAGACTTCCAGAGCGGCTCGTTGTCGCTAAGGGTCGCATCGGTCAAACTCCCGCCCGACCCTTGCCACCGACGAATCGGATTTAGTCCGATTCGCGCCAATTACTCAACGCCTTCGAGCCAAGCGTTGACTTTGTCTTCATTGGCATCGACCCATGCTTTGGCCGCTGCCTCAGGATCCGTGCCTTCCTGGATGGCGACCATTACTGCGGCCATATCATCCGGGGACCAGTTGAATTGGTCCAGGAGCTTGTAGGCGTCGGGCATATCTTCGGCAAGTCCTTGACGGACAATCGTGTTGATATGCTCCGCTTCCCCAAATACGCCCTGCGGGTCTTCCAGATACTTCAGGTCCATCTTGGCGAACTTCCAGTGAGGCGTCCAGCCTGTTACGGCTATAGCTCTTTGCTCGTCATAGGCTTTTTGCAACTCTTGAGCCATGGCTGCGGAGGAGCTGTTCACCAGTGTCAGATCCAGACCATACGCTTCAATCGCGTTCTCGGTTGCGGTCATGACGCCTGCGCCTGGCTCGATGCCGATGATTTCGCCGCCGAACAGTTCGGCTACGGCCGGATCAGCCAAGTCCTCAATCGAATTCGCTTCTACGTAAGTCGGAACGACCAGGCCGATGGCCGCGCCCTCCAGGTTCGCTCCCAGATCTTCGAATTGTCCTTCAAAACGCTCATAATAAGATTGATGCGTGCCTGGCAGCCAAGCCGCTACCATCGCGTCCGCACTGCCGTCCGAAACGCCTTGCCACATTGGACCAGCGTCAACCTGCAGCATCTCTACTTCATAGCCCAGCTTCTCTTCCAATACAGTCTTGACTACGTTCGTGCTGGCAATTTCGGAATCCCACGCCACGTAAGCGAGCTTGATCTGTTTCTTGTCCTCGCCGCCGGAACAACCTGCCAATACGAGAGAGAACAGGAATACCACACTGAGCATCAGGGTTAAACTTTTCTTCACTTCGAACCACTCCTTTTGTTTTGTACTAAGCTTTGGGTAACGCGGTCGAGCACAACCGCTAATATAACAACGGCCAATCCGGCCTCAAAGCCTACGCCTACTTGAGTTTGGGTGACGGCGCGAAGCACGTTGACGCCTACACCCTGCGCCCCGATCATCGAGGCAATGACGACCATCGACAGGGACAGCATAATGGTTTGGTTAATGCCGGCCATGATAGTTGGCACCGCCAGAGGTATTTCCAGCTTGACCAGCTTCTGCATCGGCGTCGAGCCGAATGCGTCAGCCGCTTCCGTCAAGTCCTTCGGAACCTGGCGGATGCCTAGATTCGTCAGACGAATAGTTGGCGGAATCGCGAAAATGACAGAGGCCACAACCCCCGGCACCATTCCGAGCGAAAAGAACGACACAGCTGGCAGTAAGTATACAAAGGCCGGCATCGTCTGCATGAAGTCAAGCACAGGAGTAACGACGGCCTGCACGCGATTATTGCTGGCACACAGGATGCCGAGCGGAACCCCCAAGACGATAGAGATAATGGCAGCCGTCAGCACAAGAGCCAACGTTTGCATGGTCACATCCCAGTAACCCAAATTCCAAATTAGCAGAAAGCCCAGTAAAGTGAACAAGGCTACTCGGATCCGAGCGGCTGCATAAGCAAGAACGGTAAAGATCACAATGACGACCAATGCAGGCATGACCGTCAGGGCCCACTCGAAGCTGTCTACAGTAAAGCCGATAACCGCTTTAATCAGGTCAAAGAGCGGCGACACATGCTTGCCCAGCCAATCGACGAACTGATCTACCCAGTGGGAGAGCGGGATTTTCGGTATACTCATGACCCCACCTCCAGATCAGTGCTTCCAGCCAGCGCTGCCAGCACGGCGCCGCGGATCACAATGCCGCTGAGCCGTCCGTTCTCATCCTGTACGGCGAGCGGCACCTTCGCCTGGCTCACTTGGTCGAACAGCTCATGCAGGACGGTATCTGCAGAAACAGTGGGAATATCCTTAATGAGGATGTCAGTCAAGGTTTTGTTCTCCTTCACTGCCCGAGAAGCATCTTCAGCGGTAACGGCTCCGAGCAGTTTGCGCGAGCCGTCCACCACATACACGTTGGAAACGCCGTGTTCCTTCATGAATTGCAGAGCCACCCGCGGCCCGCGGTCCGGGGCAATCGTAACGGGACGCTTCATGACATGGGATGCGGTCAGGACCTTGGATAGATCCACATCCTCAACGAACCGCTCCACATACTCATTAGCCGGATTGGTCATGATTTCTTCCGGCGTGCCAATTTGGACGATAGCCCCGTCCTTCATAAGCGCGATGCGGTCCCCGATGCGAAGCGCTTCATCCAGGTCATGCGTGATGAAGACGATCGTCTTCTTCATGCGCGCCTGCAGCTCCAGCAATTCGTCCTGCATATCCTTGCGAATTAATGGATCGAGCGCGCTGAACGCTTCGTCCATTAGCAGCACGTCCGGGTCGTTCGCCAAGCCGCGGGCCAGACCAACCCGCTGTTGCATGCCGCCGCTCAGCTGGTCGGGCTTGCTGTTCTCCCAGTTTTTCAAGCCGACAAGCTCCAACGCCTCCATAGCCCGCTGTCGCCGCTCGTTTTTGTCGATCCCCTGAATCTCCAAGCCGTACTCCGTATTCTCCAGTACGGTTCGGTGAGGAAAGAGCGCGAACTTCTGGAACACCATGCTGATTTGCTTGCGGCGAACCTCGCGCAGCTGTTCCTTGGACATCTTCACAATATCCTTGCCCTTGATCAGCACCTGACCGTCTGTAGGCTCAATGAGCCGATTCAGCAGGCGAACCAAGGTAGACTTGCCACTGCCGGACAAGCCCATAATAACGAAGATTTCGCCCTCCTCAATCGAAAAGGTGGCTTGGTTGACGCCTACGGTCAACTTTGTTTCGTGATAAATCCGGTCCTTGTTCAAGCCCTTGGCCAGCATAGCTATTGCTCGCTTCGGGTTGGGGCCGAATATTTTCGTTAATCCCTTCACCTCGATAATGGGCATGCCTTCACCTCGCTTTTTCATTTGTTTCGTTCACGATTGCTGCCTTGTTACCATTGTTAAGGAAAATAATTTCAGAATCAACCGTTGTAACTTGTTATATAGAACGTACAGTTTTAACTTTACTAACTGTACAGTGCAAATGCTCCTTCGTTCTGCTAAATGCTCCCGTTTCCCTTCCTTTACATTCCTCCCTAACTTTTTTACAATGATAGTCAATAGGATTGCAGCTCATCCCGCAAGCCGGGCATGGAGGAGGCGAGTGAATGGAGAATAGCGAATTGGAGCAACTATCCGATGAAGCCAGAGCACGGCTGGTCAAGGCAAGACAGCGGGTCATTGAGTCTATCGGCAAAAACATGGACTTATACGGCGTGACGCTATCTGTCGGTCATTTGTATGGCAACATGTTTTTCCGCAATGGACCGGTCACCTTGGACGAGATGGTAGAAACAATGGGGTTGAGCAAAACAAGCGTCAGTACCGGTATGCGCACCTTGAATGACCTCAAAATGATCCACAAGGTGTGGGGCAAGGGAGTGCGCAAGGATTTGTATGAAGTCGAGCCGGATTGGTACCAGACCTTCGCTGATTTCTTCGTCATCAAATGGCGCAAATCCATAGAGATGAACTTGCAATCCCTGCAGAAATCGAGACGGGAAATGGAAACGCTTCTTGCGGAATACACGGACAACAAGGAGCTGCAAGAAATTCTGCGCATGGATATTGAGAAGATTGTGAACGCAGTAGAATATTACGATTGGCTGGACCGCTTGATCGATGCTCTCGAATCGGGAGAGATTTTCAAGCTGGTGCCGAAGTCGACCGATGCATAGCATACGAGGAACCGGAGCCCGGGAGGGTTCCGGTGTTTTTATATGCGGGCCAGGAACGTAACGGGTGAAAAGCTTGCTGCTTACCTGCTCGCCTATCTGCCGAAAAAGCGTAGCGGCGGGAGCCGGTAGCAAAAGGGGGGGGGATCAGAAAGGATGGGACTGGTCCAGTCAGTTGAATTTATAGCGGTCATGCGTGTCAGCTGGAATGCCGAGAAACGCTCCTTTCGTCCTTTACCGGACATGGATGTCCATTAGAGCGGAAAAAACGTCACTTCGATTATCTAACGGTCGCCGATGTCCATTAGAGGTCAAGATCCCCGCTTTTGACCGCTCCATTCATCGCTACCGGTCATCCATGTCCGCTGGAATGCCGAAAAACGCTCCTTTCGTCCTTTACCGGACATGGATGTCCATTAGAGCGGAAAAAACGTCCATTCGGTTATCTAACGGTCGCCGATGTCCATTAGAGGTCAAAACTCTAGCTTTTGACCGCTCCATTCATCGCTACCGGTCATCCATGTCCGCTGGAATGCCGAAAAACGCTCCTTTCGTCCTTTACCGGACATGGATGTCCATTAGAGCGGAAAAAACGTCACTTCGGTTATCTAACGGTCGCCGATGTCCATTAGAGGTCAAAACTCTAGCTTTTGACCGCTCCATTCATCGCTACCGGTCATCCATGTCCGCTGGTATGCCCAAAAACGCTCCTTTCGTCCTTTACCGGACATGGATGTCCATTAGAGCGGAAAAAACGTCACTTCGATTATCTAACGGTCGCCGATGTCCATTAGAGGTCAAAACCCCCGCTTTTGACCGCTCCATTTATCGCTACCGGTCATCCATGTCCGCTGGTATGCCGAAAACGCTCCTTTCGCCTTTTAACGGTCAAGCGTGTCCGTTAAAAGTAGCTGGCTAAGTCAGCAACAGCGTTTTCATGGCATGATTCATCACAATGGCCGAACGTCTAGGGTCAGGCATAGGAGCTAAGCCGTAACGAATACGGCTTGGATCAAATTGTTCTGCCTGGGAGACTAGAGCCCGACTCTTAGTGTTCCGGCAGGTCAACCTATAGGTGGAATAGGAGCGGATGGCATTGCATAAGCCCGTATGTTATGGTGTAGGTAACAGTTTTTTTTCGATCCACCCCACTCGGAACAGAAAAAAGCCTCAAGGTACAGGAAGTCGCACTTACCTGCCCGTGCATTCGCTGTCTTCCACGATAAACAGCTCCTTTCATAGCTTTCCGGCGAAGGGGTCATAATAAGCCTGTTGTCAATTTTCAGGAAAAAGCACCCCATAAGGAGGCATACATATGGCGACAAGCAGGCAGCATCAGGAAGCGCACGGCAACGGTCAAATCGAGGAGCAGTTGGAGAAGCAAGCTCAAGCGGCTGTCCGCATGCAGGGCAGCAGCGAGACGGACGAGGCCATTCAACACGCGGCCGACCGGGAACATACCGAATTAGACGAAATCTACGAACCTTAGACCGAAGAATACAGCTTCACAGAGTTATGTCCCCGGCTCCTGTCGGGGACGATGCCAGCAGGTTCATAGGAAGAGACGAGGGACAAGAAAATGAAGCTTACAGACTTTCAGGCATTAGGCATTCGGCGGGAACTTGCGGATGTGCTGCAGCAGAACGGTATTCACACACCTACCCCGGTACAAAAGCAAGTCATTCCGGCGGCGCTGGCGGGACGGGACGTGCTGGCCCAGGCCCAGACTGGAACGGGAAAAACACTGGCCTTTATTCTGCCTATCATCGAAGCATTATCGGACCTGCGATCCAGCACGCAAGCTTTAATCCTCGCGCCGACACGCGAGCTGGCCATTCAGATCACCGATGAAATGAAAAAGCTCGCTCCGGCCGCAGGCGCCACCGTGTTGGCCGTATATGGCGGGCAGGATGTAGAAAAGCAAGTCCGGCAGCTGCGGAATGCGCCTGCCGTCATTGTAGCGACGCCGGGGAGGCTGCTCGATCATCTGCGCAGGCAGACTGTCCATATCCGGGGCATTCGCACACTTGTGCTGGACGAGGCGGACCAAATGCTGCATATGGGCTTTCTGCCTGAGGTGCAGGCGATCATCGAACAAACGCCGGACGACCGGCAGACGCTGCTGTTCTCCGCCACCTTGTCCGATGCGGTTCGCAGACTGGCCGCTGCCTATACGAAGGATGCCGCGGATATTCGGATTCAGGGCAAGACCGTCACCCTGGAAGGCATCAACCAAGCAGCGTATGAGACGACGGATCGCGGCAAGCTGCCGACCTTGCTCCAGCTGATAGAAGAGCTGAATCCGTATTTGGCGGTCGTCTTCTGCCGGACGAAGATCCGGGCGAAGAAGCTTGCTTCTAACCTGCAGGAGCATGGGATTCAAGTCGATGAGCTGCACGGCGATCTCACGCAGGCGAAGCGCGAGCAGGTAATGAAGCGATTCCGTGAAGCGAAGCTGCAGGTGCTGGTCGCCACCGATGTTGCAGCCCGAGGCCTGGATGTGGAGGGCGTTACGCATATTTTCAACTACGACATTCCCGGCGATGCGGAAAGTTATATTCATCGCATCGGCCGCACGGGACGTGCCGGGCAGGAGGGCATGGCCATTACGCTGCTGACAACACGGGACCACGCCGCCATGCAGTCCATTGAACGAGCCATCGGCATGACAGTGAAGCGCAGCCCGGGACAAGGGCGGTCCCGAACGAGAGAAGCTGAGACTGGGCGTCAAGTTCATACTGGCAAGGGCTTGTCGGCGGAGCGGCCTGGTCGGGAAGCACGCTCAGTTGATCGGCGCGGCGGAGGCAAGCAGAGTGCGGAGCGGCGGAGCAATCGGGAAGCGGACAATGGAGACCGCCGCGGAGCGGGCAAGCCGCAGCGCAATGCCGATGCTCATGCGACCAAGCGCCCGGTCAAGAGCGGGAGCGGCTCGCGCAAGCAGGGAGGACGGGCAGGCGCAATGCCATCCCGAGCAGCCGGACAAGGCAAGGGATCGGGAGCGTCCGGCGGTCGCAGGAGCAGGGGCAAGCGATCCAAATAAAAAGGGAGGCTGGGCACTATGCGCGAGTGCATCATTCATTTCAAGCTGATCCGGGAGAACGAATCGAAGATGCTGCGGACCTTGCTGTATTTGCCGAAAGATCGGATGCCGGAGATAGCGGATTTTATTCGTGCCTTTGAGGAGATGGGCTATCCGGTCAAGCTGGTCAATGAACGGGAACTGATCTTTGATTCTCTCGACGGGGGCAAGCCTTTCAAGCTGGATATTACGAAAATTGAAGTGAGCGGGGAAGAGAAGGATGAACCGGATTTCGATATGCAGCTGCGAGCAATTCTGGAGCATCTGATCCGCAAATAAGCTTGTTGTGTCCGAAAAGGGAGAAACAGCAGAACAGGGAGGGGGGCCGCATGTGCAGCTTCCCCTCCCTGTTTGGTGCTGATGCCTCCGCTCTTATCTGTCCAGGATACGCACACAGACCGGTTTGGACACGGTGAGACTGTGGCCAGTCGGAGTGAGCCTGCCCGTCTCCGCGTCTCTGGCGAAGATGACGATATTGTCCGTGTCGCGATTGGCGGCCAAGACAAAGCGGCCGTCCGGCGATATCGCGAAATTGCGCGGATGCTTGCCACCGGTAGAGACGTGCTCGATAATCTGCAGCGTTCCGTCGGCAGCAATGCGATAGACCGCTATGCTGTCGTGTCCGCGGTTGGAGCCGTACAGGAAGCGTCCATCTGGCGAAATGTGAATGTCGGCGCAGCTTTTCTCGCCATCGTAACCGTCCGGCAAGGTTGAGACGGTCTGTTTCACAGCGAGCCTGCCGTTCGCCTCGTCATAATCCAGTACCGTAATGGTAGCATTCAGCTCATTGATGACATAGCCATATGGTTGTGCAGGGTGAAAGACAAAGTGACGCGGTCCCGATCCCCCTGCGAGCTGAAGCTCTTGCTGCAGGGTCAGCTTGCAGGCGTTCAGGTCAAGCGCATAGACGAAAAGCTTGTCCAAGCCCAAATCCGAGACCACCACATACCGATTGTTGCGGTCGAAGATCGCGGAGTGCGCGCGTGCCTGGCTCTGTACAGGCAATACGCTGCTGCCCTCGTGCTGCTGCACATCCGAGGCGGGGGCGATCCGGCCGTCTTCCAGCAGCGGAGACAGGCCGATCATCCCGCCATGATAGCTGGAGACAATCAGGCAGCGCTTGGTGCGGTCCAACTGGATATGGCACGTTGACTTGTCAACGGTCTGCTCCTCATTGAGCAGAATCAGCTCCCCGTTGTCGGGATGAATCGACCATGCGGATGCAGTCCCGACCCGCTGGCCGTCGTCCGCGGTTTTCTCGCCGATGGCGTACAGCTTCATGCCTTGCTTGTCGAGATCGAGAAAAGTCGGATTCTTGATTCCGCTTCGTTCATGCAGCAGCTTGAGCTCGCCGCTTAGCGGATCAAAGCTGCACGTATACAGGCTCGGTTCATCCGCTTCGGCATACGAACCGATAAAGGCCAGTAGAGATTGTTTCTGTTCCATCCAAGATTCACTCCTTCGAAATAGTTGAATTGCTCAGAGCCAGAACCGGCTTATTGCGGTTTTCAGCAGCTGCTAGCCTCGGCTGGATTTCTGCTCGGCAATTTGTTCGGCCAGCTCGTTCAAGTACGTCCAGCGCTCCATCAGCTGCTCCAGCTCTTGATCCACCGTTTTTTTCTGGTCGAACAGCTTCTGCAGCTTGTCATAATCGCTTCCCGCCTGGCTGATCGCTTCCTCCAATTCGGCAAGCTGCTGCTCCTTCTCCTCAATCCTTGCGTCAATATGCTCCAGGTCGCGCTGCTCCTGATAGGACATCTTCAGCGACTTGGGACGTTCCGCCGATTTGCGGCCGCTATCCTTGGCTGCTTCCTTCTCGCCGCTCTTGGCCGATCCCGGTTCCGCGGCTTCGGTTCCCCCCGGTTTGCGCGTCAGGTGCTCCCGATATTCGCTGTAGTTGCCGACATGATGCGCAATATGTCCGCCGCCAGTGAAGGCCCAGATCGTTTCTGCTGTACGGTCGAGGAAGTAGCGATCATGCGAGACGATCAGGACGGCCCCGTTGAATTGGTCGAGATAATCCTCCAGTATCGTCAAGGTCTGAATGTCCAGATCGTTGGTCGGCTCATCGAGCAGAAGCACGTTCGGCGCTTCCATTAAGATGCGCAGCAGGTAGAGCCGCCGCTTCTCGCCGCCGGACAGGCGGCCGATTGGCGTCCACTGCAGCTCGCCGGGGAAGAGGAAGCGCTCCAGCATCTGAGCGGCGCTGACCAGCGTGCCGTCGGACGTCTTCACATGCTCGGCCGCTTCTTTGACATAATCAATGACCCGCATTGCCGCGTCCATCTCCTCGGCTTCCTGAGTGAAGAAACCGATGCGCACGGTAGGGCCTGTCTCGACGCGGCCTTCGTCTGGCTGAATGCGCTTGGCAATCAGTTTCAGCAATGTAGATTTGCCGGTTCCGTTCGGACCGATAATGCCGATGCGGTCATTCCGCTGGATGATGGCAGAGAAGGAGCGGATGACAGGCTGCCCTTCATAGGCATGCCCGAGCTGCTCCAGCTCAATGACCTTCTTGCCGAGCCGGCTGCCTGACAGGGAAATATCCAGCTCGCCTTCCTGCCGGTCCGGGGCCGCTTGCTTGATCTGCTCGAAGCGCTCGATTCGGGCCTTCTGCTTCGTCGTGCGAGCTTTGGCTCCGCGGCGAATCCATTCCAGCTCGCGGCGAAACAAGTTCTGGCGCTTGCGCTCGGCCGCCTGCTCCAGCTCCAGGCGTTCCGCTTTCTTCTCCAGAAAGGCCGCATAATTCCCTGTGTAGCTGTAGAGCTGGCCGTGGTCCAGCTCCAGCATGCGGGTAGCCAGCCGATCGAGGAAATAGCGGTCATGCGTGATCATAAGCAGAGCGGATCTTCGTCGTTTCAATTGCTTCTCGAGAAATTCGACCGCTTCCGTATCGAGATGGTTCGTCGGCTCGTCCAGAATGAGCAGGTCGGATTCTCGCATCAGGACGCCTGCGAGCAGCACCCGCTTGCGCTGGCCGCCGGACAGCAAGCCCATTCGCTCATCGAACTGCTCGATGCCGAGCTTGGACAGGATGCGCTTCGCTTCGAACTCCGCTTCCGTGTGCCGGGTCATGCCGAGCACCTGCTCCAGCACGGTCACGCTCTGGTCATAATCGGGGTTTTGCGGCAAGTATTCGGCGACAAGCCCGTTCCTGGTCATCAGGCTGCCCGAATCGGCTGGCTCTACCCCTGCCACAACCTGAAGCAGCGTGGATTTCCCCGTGCCGTTCACGCCGATCAAGCCGACGCGTTCCCCTTCCTCTATGCTGAAGGAAATCTGATGGAACAGCTGTTTCATGCCGTAGCTTTTGGTCAGCTGCTCTGCAGTAAGTATTGTCATAGTCGGTGAAGCTCCTATCTGAAATTCTTCTTCCTTATAAGCATAGCATATCAAGGCGGGCCTTGTGCAGGTTCTTGACCGTCTTTGCGAGGGGGAACGCTTGGATTTTACGTCTGGACAATATATATAAATTTTAATGAAAAAATGTTTACGATTAGCCGAATTCCCTCTATGATGAAAGTTACACGAAGAAAAGGGAGAACAGCATGATGCGCAGAGGACGTCCGAAAGCTTCGAATCCCAGACGGTACCGATTGCCTGATATCCGGCTAACAAAGCAAGAGCATGACATGATCCATCTTAAGGCGAGCCTGTATCAGGGCGGCAATATATCTGCGTATATCCGGGATCTGGTTGCCAGGGATTGTCGACAGATGGACGGGACTCTGGCATGTATCTGCGGCAGCAGCGAGCGGATAAGTGTGTTTGAAGAAGCCTTGATGCCGCCGGGGTCTGCTCAAGCGCCGCCTGTCCTGCTGCGAAACCTGCCGGCCATTCGCTGCCTGAATTGCGGCGCGGTCACCTTGCACGAGCAGGCACGGGAGACATTCGCTTCCATTGTGGCGGAGGAGCGCAGAGGCTCCCTGGACGGTCAAAGCTACGATTTCCTTGTGTATGCGGGCATGACCCGCTGGGTATCCTGCCGCGAGATTACGGAGGTCGAGCTTACGGCGAAGCATGGCGACGCCGCCATTTTGCGGATCGGTCTGGATGACAGCGTTCGTAGTTGCAATGCAAACATAGAGGCATTAACCGGGTACAAGATGCAGGAATTCGTATCACACCCTCGGGACATGCTTGTTTCTCTTCACGATCTTGTTCGGGATCCTCGCATCGAACCGCTGTACACCGGAACGCCGGTAGTCTTTCATACCCGCCTGTTTCACAAAAAGGGCTACGCGTTGGATATTAGAGTAGAGGGGGTCCCGGATTGGCAGAGAGACGGTCGGCTGCTGGGCTTTTATTTGGTGCTGCGGCATATCGGTCCCGGAAGACGGATGGCTCAGAAGCTGCTATTCGACCGCGGCGGGGAGGAAGCCTGTGCAGGCCCAATTGACCTCGGGAGGATGCTGCGCATGCTGATGGCTGAGCGGGACATTAATACAACGGAGCTGTCGGACAAGTCGGGCGTGTCGGTTACGACGATATCCAATCTGCGCAACGGACGGATCAGGCAGCCGAAGAAATCGACGCTGGAAGCGGTTGCCCGCGCATTGGGCGTAGACTCGGAGGTCTTGGAATCACACTGAAAATGTTTAAAGAGCAGCAAATGGCATTCATGCGATATAATCACATCGTACTCTTATAAACCGATCAAAAAAGCATAGAGGAAGAGGGCAAACTTGTCGAAAGGCAAGGACGCAAAGCTACGGGCCTAATGCGATTTCGCCAAGGCCGCCGGGCTGCTATATGCGAGTCAGCGCTTGTCTATTTGCGGCAGGGCTGATTTTTTTCGGTTGAATATGTCGAATTATCAGTTATTGTGTTGAAATTTGTCGTATAGTTTTTCTGGTTTTATTACTTTTTTGGAGGGATTGCGATGAAATGGTTCACCGACATGAAGATTCGCCTGAAGTTGATTGTTTCGTTTGTGATCGTGGCCATGCTGTTGGCCGGCATAGGTATTTACAGCATGTTCTCTATGCAAGACCTGAACGGCGATCTGAAAGCCATGTATGAGGAGAATTTGATTAGCGTCAGGGATCTGTCCCAAATCCAGATATACTATCAGCGTCTGCGCGTCAATATTCGTGATGTCGGTCTGAATGTCGATACCGCGATCAAAAATCAGAATATTGAAGAGGCTAATACGCTGATGAGCAGCACAGGCGAGTATTTGACGAGCTATATGCAGAGGGAGGACCTGCTGCCGGAAGACAGCGTATTGATCAACCAAGCAATACAGCTGTGGAACGAGTATACAACGATGGCGCAGCATGCGCTGCAGCTGGCTAATGAGGATCGGGATGAAGATCTCCGCAATTATATGAACTCCGGCATGAACGATGTCGGTGCTCGGTTGGAGGCCAACCTGTGGGAGTTGATCAACAACAATACCGAGCAGGCCGAAGAAGCCAATGAGGAAGCCCAGATGAATTTCATCATCTCGCGCGCCATTCTGATCGGGGTCGTTATCCTGGGATTTGTTCTGAGTCTGCTGCTCGGCAACGTGATTGCCGGCATGATCGCGCGGCCAATGAGTCAGGTGGTCGAGTCGTTGAAAAAGGTAGCGGCGGGAGATCTGCGCGAGACTGTGCCCGTTGCAAGCAAGGATGAGGTCGGACAGCTGGCTGTATCCGTGAACGAGATGACTGCCAACTTGCGTTCTCTGATCAGTACGGTGCTCGCCAATGCGGAAAGTGTGGCGGCTGCTTCGCAGCAAATCTCCTCTAGCACCGAAGAGATCGCAAGCGGCAGCAATGAGCAGGCGAATGCTGCGCAGAACATGAACGAGCTGTTCAAGGAGTTGTCCGAGGCCATCTCGTCAGTCGCGCAAAATGCGGAGGAAGCATCAAGTCTTTCCGGGAAGACGCTGCAGGTCGCACGCGACGGCGGCGCCGTAGTCGATTCGTCCATCGCGGGCATGGATGAGATGAACAACCAGATGAATCGCCTGGAAGACGACGCGGTCAAAATCGGCGACATCATAGAAGTGATCGACGATATCGCCGAGCAGACGAATTTGCTTGCGCTGAATGCAGCGATTGAGGCGGCGCGGGCAGGCGAACAGGGTCGCGGCTTCGCGGTCGTAGCCGATGAAGTGCGCAGGCTTGCCGAACGAAGCGGCGAGGCGACGAAGCAAATCACAAACATTATTCAAGGGATGCAGAACAATACGAATATGAGCGTCAAAACGGCTTCGGAGGCCGTTGAGAATACGAAGCGCATCGGCGAGGCGTTCTCGCGGATCGTTCAAATGGTGGAGGAGTCAACCATGAAGGCCGGTGAAATTGCGGCGGCCAGCGAGGAGCAAGCAGCGCAGACTAGCGATGTCATGCATTCCATTGAAATTATTTCCTCAGCGAGCGAGGAGGCTGCGGCTGCAACAGAGGAGACCGCTTCCACCAGCCAATCGCTGGCAGAGCTTGCCGGGGACTTGCAGAAGACCGTCTCGGTATTCAAGGTGTCTTAAGACGCCGCCGGACGCTGCTTCAAGAAAGCCGGTTTATGAGACGGCCAGTTGAATTTGAACATAGTCAAACCCATAAAAAAAGAAGGTGTTTCCCTTGTCAACCGGGATCGAGCAGTATGTGGAATTTGTAGTTTCCGAAGAGCGATACGCGGTCAAGATTTCCTTGATTCAGGAAATCATCAAGATGCAGGACATCACGGCAGTGCCGAATGTGAGGCCCTACATAAAGGGAGTCATCAATCTGCGGGGAAAGGTCGTGCCCGTCATCAGCCTGCGCAAGCTGTTTCATATGGAGGAGCAGGAGGAGACGAAGCTGAGCCGAATTATTGTTGTCAACCATAGGGAAGAAGCCGTTGGCATGCTGGTAGATAAAGTGAACAAGGTGACGACATTCTCCGATATTCAGCCGCCGCCTGATCGGCTTGGCGCTGTGAGCGGCGCATATTTGGTCGGGATCGGCATGTCCGCGGAAGGGATAGCTGGCATTCTCGAAATGGAGCAAGTCCTTCTGAAGGAGGATGGAGCCGTTGAACATTTCTGAACTGGCGCAAATCTTCCATGAGGAGCTGGAGGAGCAGCTGCAGCTTATGGAGGAAGAGCTGCTGAATCTGGAGAAAGCCGGCGAGACCGAGCAAGCCGTGCAAAGCTTGTTCCGCGCCGCGCATACCATTAAGGGATCTTCGGCCGCGATGGGTCTGGAAGCCATGAAGCAGCTCACCCATGAGATGGAGCAGTTGCTGGATGGACTGCGCAGTCACCGCTTCCAGCTGACTTCGGCGATGACCAATCATCTGTTTCGCTGCATGGACGGGCTGAAGCAGCTGAAGGACGATTTCGTTGCAGGCGAGGAGACGACCCTGGATATTGCGCCCTTCATCTCGCGCCTTCAAGAATTGATCGCAGCGCCTGCCGAGCCGCAGTCTTCGAAACAAGCCTACATCGTTAAAGTCAAGCTGACGGATGATTGCCCGATGAAGCAGGTCCGGGCCATGGTCATTTATCAGCGGCTGGCAGAGTCGGTCGAGGTCAAATCTGTTGAGCCCGATTTGGAAGGAGTGCACGAGGATGTGGCTTTTACGCACCTTCACTACGCCATTGAGACCAGCATGAGCGAAGAAGACATGGCCGGGCTGTTCGGATCGATGGTCGATATTGAAGATGTGCGCATGGAGCCAGCGACCCTGGAGTTGGAGGACGATGTCGAGGAGGAGCAGCAGGATCAGAGCGGGCTTGCTGCCGAGGCATCGCAGCAGCGCACTAGGGGGGATCGGAAGGCGCAGACCGTTCGAGTAAATGTGGAACGGTTGGAGCATCTGATGAACCTCGTGGGCGAGCTGGTGATCGATCAAACCGGCATGCAGCAGCTTCACCGCAAGCTGGAGAAGGATGTGCAAGGCAATGAGGAGGTCGGTCAGCTCAGTCTGCTGACCGATCACCTGGGGCGGGTCATTGCTGATTTGCAGGATACGGTCATGAAGGCGCGGATGCTGCCCATTGCCCAGCTCTTCAACCGATTCCCTCGGATGGTTCGCGATCTGGCGCACAGTCTCGACAAGGAAATCGAGCTCGTATTGGAAGGCAGCGAGACAGAGCTGGATCGTACGTTAATAGAGGAAATCGGCGATCCGCTGATCCATCTGATTCGCAATGCGGTGGATCACGGCATTGAGCCGGCGGCGATAAGGGAGCAGGCAGGCAAGCCGCGGACGGGACGTCTGACGGTACGGGCAGCGCATGAGGACAATCAGGTCGTGATCATTGTGGAGGATGACGGTGCGGGCATCGATCCGAACCGCGTGCGGCAGTCTGCAATCGGCAAGGGATTGATATCCATGGACGACGCAGAGCGCATGAGCGATCAAGAGGCGGTTCACCTCATCTTCGTACCGGGATTTTCCACTGCATCCGCAGTCAGCGAGGTTTCCGGCAGAGGCGTGGGGATGGACATCGTGCGGAGCGACATTGAGCGGTTGAACGGCTTGATTGACATTGTGAATTCGCCAGGGCAAGGCGTTCAGTTCAAAATCAGGCTTCCGCTGACCCTTGCCATCATCACCGGGTTGCTGGTCAGGCTGAACACACAGCGATTCGTGCTGCCAATGAGCAATGTGGCCGAAATTGTCCGCGTCAAGCATCGGGACATCCAATCGATGAAGGGGCAAGAAGTCGTTATGATTCGGGATCGTGTCATTCCGCTGCTCTGGCTGCATGATCACTTCCATATCCCCCGTTGCGAGGAAACGCGAAATAGCATGTCGGTCGTCGTTGTCGGGACGGCGGAGAAGCGGGTGGCCTTGGCCGTTGATGAGCTGCTGGGCAAGCAGGACATTGTCATCAAGTCGCTGGGCTCCTTTATTGGCAAGGTGAATGGCCTCTCCGGCTCGACAATTCTCGGGGACGGCCGGATCGCGCTGATCATGGAGGTCGGCGACTTGCTGAGGTTCACCTCCTAGGATGCTGCTGCAACGCTAATAACGATACAAAGGGCTGTCCCAAATGACTTGGGACAGCCCTGCTTGCGTTATGCGTCTCCTGCTTCCGGCTTCTCGGGATGCTCCAGGATGATGCGCCCATCCTCCAGATGCAATTTCACCTTGTTCGCGCCTTGCAGGCCAAGCGACTCAAGGAAATTGGCGGGCACTTGCAGACGGCCGGATCGGTCCAACACGGCAAATTCCTCGTGGGACTCCGCGCCGGACGCGCTTTCCAGCTCCGCTAATTCCTCCAGATACGACTTGCGAATAAGCTCGGAGGAGGTGCGGCCGTCGCGTATGGCGACTACGCGATCTACCTTCTTGGCGAGCTGCTGGTCATGGGTGACGATAACGATGGTCAGATTCAGCTCCCGGTTGAGCCGATTGAACAAATCGAGAATGGCAGCTCCCGTCTTCGTATCGACAGATCCGGTCGGCTCGTCTGCCAGCAGCAGCTTCGGCTCATTGGCGAGCGAGATCGCGATAGCCACGCGCTGCTGCTCCCCGCCGGACAGCTGGTTCAGCTTGTTGTTGCGCCTGTGGCCCAAGCCGACCGCATCCAGCAGCTCCAGCGCGCGTGCCCGCCTTCGCTTGCCTTTCAGCAGAAGGGGGATCTCGACATTTTCCAATGCAGTCAAATAGGGAACGAGGTTTCGCGCTTTGTTCTGCCAGACGAAGCCGACGGTGTTTCGCTTGTAAAGCGTCATTTCTTTCTCCGTAAACTTGAGCATATCCTTGCCGTCTACGAACAGCTTGCCGGCAGAAGGCCGATCCAGGCCGCCGAGCATATTCAGGAGCGTGGACTTGCCGCTGCCGGAATTGCCGATAACGGCCATGAGCTCTCCTGTTTCTACAGTCAGATCAAGGCCTTGCAGCGCGATGACCTCAAGGTCGGCTGTTTTGTAGATTTTCACCAGGTTTTCACACCGGATCATGGCGCACCTCCTTAATCTTCTCCGAGCTTGACTGCCTGCGCGATCTTCATCCGGCTAAGCAGCCAGATGAGGATGCCCAGCGCCGTCAGCAGCATGGTCGTCGTCAGCAGCAGCATCTGTACCGTATCGTTCGCCTGAATCATGACCTCGAACGGCGGCACGATTCGTCCGGGATCGAAGGCAAGCTGGAACATGGGCACGAAGATGTGGCTCGCCAACATGCCGGCGGCGAAACCTACGAGAATGCCTGCGCCCGAGGTCAGCAGCTGTTCAGCTGCCAGCATGCCGACCAGCTGCGTGAAGGAGATTCCCATAGCGCGCAGAATGCCAAGCTGCAGCATCCGTCCCTGCAGCGACAGCAGCCAGTAGATCAGGAAGCCGATAAAGCTGATGCCAAGCGATAAGATGAAGCCAAGGCTCATGACGCCGTTCATTGCCATGCGAAACGGATCGTTGCGGCTCTCGGCAATCCGCTCATACGTATCGTCCAGCTTGAGCAGCTGCAGATTCTCGTTCTGGATGTGGTCATAAAGCGCTTGGCGATCGTCTGGCGATGTCAGCTTCAGCCACACCTCATAAGGCTCCAGCGCCAGCTCGTTTTGGATGGTCGGCAGCTGGGCAACGACCAGCAACGGCTTCCTGGAGCCGGCGCCCGGCTGGGGAGCTTCCGGATTCGGGATAAAGCCCGGGAAATAGTCGATAAAGCCATAGATGACACCGCGCATTTCTCCGTGGCTCGGCAAGCTGATGCTGACGTGATCGCCTACTGACAAGTTATAATCCTTCTCCGCGCTGCTGGAGACGAGCACGGCAAACGGATCTGCAGCGATCAGATTCAAATAATCGTAGAAATGGTAGGGCAGCAGCCTCTCCTTCATCCAGGCAACCTGACCGAACTCGTCTGACCTGATGCCAATCAGGGACGTGTCGGCATGGACGTTGCCCGAGCTGAGCTTGGCGTCGGTTCGCTTATACACCTGAGCGGCCATCTCTACGCCGGGCATGGACTTGAAGGGCTCGAAGGGAGGCTCCAGATAATTTCCTTCCGTCGGATCGGATTGGGCCATCTGACCTGGCGCCGAGCTGCTGATTGGCGCGTCGTTCACCCACCGCTGCTGCAGTACGATATCAGCCCCTTGACGGTACCAAATCTGGTCTTCCATATTCTGATTCATTGTGCGAGCGGCGCTGGCATTGAAGATGCCTGTGCCGACAGTCAGAATCATGAACAGCATCAGCCCCTGGTACTGGACGCTTCTTCTGCCTACCATAAGCATCGAAGAATAAAGGGACGGCGACCACATACGCTTGCCGATCCAATAAATCAAACGAACGATCATCGGGTAAATGCGCAGCATGAGCAGCCCGAAGCCGAGAATAAACAGAGAAGGTACGGCGAACAGCAGCGGATCCACGGCGATGTCTTTATTGTCGAGGCCCAGGGAGACGAGATCCTCCACACGGCGGCGGAAGGAGAACAAGCCATAGCCCGCCAGCACAAGAAGGATGAAATCCAGGCCGAACAAATGCCAGAACGAGCGCGGCTTCTGCCTGGCGGCGATCCGCTTCTGATCGACAATACTCACGCGCGTAGCCTGTATAACGGGAATCAGATTCAGGATAAAGGCGCCGACGGCGGCCCCGCCCGCATAGATGAACACTTCCGGGCTAAGTTCTGCTTGCAGGGATTTGCGCTGGACAAAGCTCATAAATGTATCCGTCGAGCCCAGAGCCTGTGTCAGCATGAGGCCGATGAACGGCCCGATCGCCAAGGCAATCCCGGTAAAGAGCAGCCCTTCTACCGCATAAAGCATCGTAAGCTGCAGTCTGCCTGCGCCTCTGCTGCGGAGTACCGCAATTTCAGGCTTCTGCCGATCGATCAGCAGGTTGGATACCATATATAGATAGAATGCGATCAATACATATAACGGCACGTTCAAAGACCACAGCAGCGCCTGGAGGGTTGACTCCCGCTCGCGAAAGGAGCCGAGCGTTTTCTCGCCGGGAAGGTCCACAGTGGCGAAATAGCCGAACTGGCTCACGTAGACATTCTTGAGCCGCTGCGCGCGTTCGATGAGGCTGTCGGCTTGCTCCAGGTCAAAGCGCAGAAAATCAAAGGCCGCATACCAGCGGGCGTGGCTCAGCCGCACTGTGCCCTTGGCCATCACATCCTGTTCAAACAACCGTTCATCGAGAATGAAGTGGTTGCTGTACCCGGACAGATTGCCGATGTTCCAGTACAGATCGGACAGGTCGCTTTCCGCAATGACGCCGACGGGCTTAATGCGCACAGGTGCGGCGGCACTGTCGTCTTCCACTATAAATTCATTATCGAGCAGCATATGCAGCTTCACCAGCGCATTGTCGGTTACCAGTGCCTCATAGACGCCGTCTACCGGTTCGGGCGAAGGCAGCCTGCCATCCACGAGCCGAATATGGTCCAGGAGACCGGAGCGCATGTAGAGGCGGGCGGTTCGTTGCTGCTCCGGATTGACGCGTTCCGGATCGGCAGGGACGATTTGAATCGCTCGCGACAGGCGTTCCCGCACATAAAACAGAGGGGTGAAGGCTTCCGAATTATCGAATATATGCTGCTCCCAGTACGCGTCCATCTCTATAATGTCGCGGACTTGCTCATGAGCAGGAACGTCTGGCAAAGACGATTCTGCTGAAATTCTTCCCGTGTAAGCCCCCGTATTGACGTAGGACTGTTCCATTTCCTTGTGCAGCATGCGCTGCAGGATGGAGTTCTTGTAAATGGGCATGCTGCTGGTCAAGGCGATGCAGAGCGTCATGCCTGTGAGCAGGCTTAACACGAGCCAACGGTTTTTGACCGTTTTTCTAAACAACATGATGAGGATAGCCATAGCATATGCGTCCTTCCGCGGTTACTTTAAAATAATTTGCTGGCCGGCTTCCAGACCTTTGACGATTTCCACTTCTGTACTGGTTTCCAATCCTTTTTCCACGTCTACCTCACGGCGGCTTTCCCCGTCCAGCACCTGAACGGCAACCCGGCCGAAATATTCGCGCAGACCCGACTTCGGAATGATCACGACATTTTCCCGCTGGGCGATCAAAATTTCCACGTCTACATAGTTGCCCATGCTCATATCCTCTGGCGGATCATCCATCTCGATGTACAGAGTTTGGCTGTAAAGCTCGCGCAAGCGCGCATCTTCGGTGTAGGGAGCGGATAAGGGCGTCTGCACAACCTTGCCGCCAAACTCCTGATCCTTGTATGTCAGCATGGCTTCCATGCCAAGCTGCACCTCGGTAATTCTGTTGGCAGGCACGCTGTTGAAAGCCAATCGCATTGTATGAGGGTCGGCGATTGTGACTGCGTTGCGGAAGGCCGTCACCGGATCACCGGGTTCGATGCGGTCGACGAACGTGACAACGCCGTCCATCGCAGCGCGCAATTGCAGCCTGTCGATCTGGTTTTCCACGACCTTCAGTTCTTCCTCCGCCAGCTTGAGCTCAAGCGCAGGGACGCGCAACGCTTGCGGATCTCTCTCACGCTTGGCCTCGTCAAATTCCTGCCGCTTCTTCTCTACCTCGACCTGCTTGCGGATCAGCTCCAGATCCAGTCCCTCTGTCTTCAAGCGTATGAGCACATCGCCTTCCTTCACCTCGTCGCCGGAGCGAACGAGCACTTCCTCGATGCGTCCGCCTGCTTCGGTGAATTCGTGATAGGCGAAGGTGACAGGCTCAAGCACGGCGGAGCCGGACAAGCTCTTCACAATGGTGCCCAGGGTCGCTTCGGCTGTGCGGCTCTGAATCTCCACCGGCTTCACCAGAGGCGGCTTCAACGGCTGATCTTCTTGAGGGAGCAGGGAGCAGCCGGATACAGTAAGCAGAACGGCTGTCGCAGCCGAAGCAAAAGCGCCAGGGCGTAGAAACCGTTTTCGATTAAGCTTGTTTTTGGACAATGAAACCATCCTCCAGTTCGTATACGTGATCGACAATTTCCATGATGGCGGGATCGTGCGTAGTCAGCAGAATGCTGATGCCCTCCTGTTCGACCAGATCGCGAAACACCTTCAGCACTTGCAGGCCCATCTTGGAATCTAGCTCCGCTGTCGGCTCATCCGCCAGCACAAGCTTCGGCTTGTGGGCAATCGCGCGGGCAATGGCTGTCCGCTGTTGCTCGCCGCCGGACATTTCCGGCGGAAGATGATGCATGCGCTGCTTCATGCCGACGAACTGCAGCGCCTGTTCCGCCCATGCCTTGCGCTTCTTGCTGTCTACGCCCGCAATGCGGAGACCGAACTCTACGTTCTCGTAGGCAGTCATATAAGGGACGAGCGCAAATGATTGGAAGATCAGGCCGACTTCCTTGCGCCGCAGCTCATTGCGCTGCCTCTCGGACATGGCTGCGGTATCGCGGGTTCCATGGTAAACCGCGCCTTCGGAGGGTTGATCGAGGGCAGCCAGGATGTTGAGCAGCGTAGTCTTCCCTGAGCCTGACCGACCCTTCAGCGCGATGAGCTGGCCGGGATAGACGACGAGCTCCGCGCCTTTTAGCGCATGAACGGCCTGCGAGCCCTTGCCGTATATCCTGGAAACTTTGTCCGCCCGCAGCAGCGGTTCATTGGTATTGGTGGAAATCAAAGCGCTTTCAACTCCTTGGGACCAAGTTCTTCCTTTGATTTTACTTTAAATTGTTGGCGTTGGAAATAGTAAATAGTTAAACCAGTAATCTGCTCGATAGCTGCGGAAAAAGCGGCGTGGGCCGAATGGAGGAGGCGAGCAGTACGGACGGACAAACGAGTCGCTTGATCTGCTGCAACGGTCATGCGTGTCCGTTAGAGCGACAAAAGCGGTCTTTCGATTATCTAACGGTCGCCGATGTCCATGGAAGCTCAAAATCGTCGATGATATGCGAAAACTCGGCACTTGTGCGAAAAATCGTACAAACGTAGCGGAAGTACTGCGTGTTGAGCTCATTTTGTACGAAATATCGTACAAACGCGCTGGCTGCACACGTCAGAAAGGAGCTTTTGAACGAAAAATCGTACAAACGTAGCGGAAGTACTGCGTGTTGAGCTCGTTTTGTGCGAAAAATCGTACAAATGCACTGGCAGCACACGTCAGAAAGGAGCCTTTGAACGAAAAATCGTACAAACGTAGCGGAATCCCACCGTGTTGAGCTCGTTTTGTGCGAAAAATCGTACAAACGCGCTGGCAGCACACGTCAGAAAGGAGCCTTTGAACGAAAAATCGTACAAACGTAGCGGAATCCTACCGTGTTGAGCTCATTTTGAACGAAGAATCGTACAAACGCGCTGGCAGCACACGTCAGAAAGGAGCCTTTGAACGAAAAATCGTACAAACGTAGCGGAATCCCACCGTGTTGAGCTCATTTTGAACGAAGAATCGTACAAAATTGCGTATAGCCCTATAAATGTAATATAAGAATGGACAGGTCCATTCATGTCTGTTACAGCATCGTTCGTTCGCCGCGCTTGAGCAAAGCAATTGGAATGTGTGCGAACGGTCAAAGCAAAATGAGAACGTACAGCGGTAGAAGCCTATGCCGAACACCGCACTGATGAATTGCCCATGATTATTACGGTGAAACGTTTTTCGGAAGATTTAATGATTGTTCATAATAAGGTTGTCGGTTTCCGATCGGGTCCATATCGTTTCAAACAGACGATGATCGAAATTCTTGATATCATGTTCACTCCAGCCCTGAAATACAGAGGAGTGAAACGTGTAACTGGAAGCATAAAAGGGAGACAGGTCCCGTCCGTCGTAAGCTTGCGTCTGGTTTGGCCGAATGTTCAATAGTGAGGGATTACTGCTTGAAGCTTCTTCGCTGACCAGGTAGCGGATGAACTCCCACGCTTCATCATGATGAGGGGAAGGCAAGGCAATGCCAAATACATGGTTGAGTTCCAACATGTCCATCGCCAATGCCGCATCCGCTTGCATGGGAATGGAAAGAACCTCCCAATCCACTGATCTTCCTTGACTATGCTCTATTGCCTTCAGTACCGTTATAAATTCAGCTTTTTCAATGGCCATGGCTGCAGTTTGTTGTATGAAGGGGTGACCGAAAGGAGCGGTGTTGGTCGTTTCGTCAATGTGAACAGAACCTGTTTGGATGCCATCTTGTAAAGTGTCAAGCAAGACTTGCAAATCTTTTGCAATATTAATCTCACCGTTCGACGGCACAATGGGATTTCCGGTTGATTCCCCGATCAATCGTATGATTTTGCCTGCAGAAGGATCGGCATTCAGACGGAGAGACAGACCCGCGATTGGATTTGCAGCATTCTCGCCCTGTACATTACGAATGGATTGTGCACTCTGGAATACATCGTGCCAGCTCCAATTAGAGTCAGGCAAGGGAACATGCAAACGTTGGAAGATTTCCTTGTTCATATATACGCCATATTGATCAAATCCTAGGGGCACTCCGTATATTTCTCGGTTCTTGTTTTGCGTCAAAAGCTCAATAGCAGGAGGGTATAAGTCGGCGAGTGCATTGTCGCCGCTCGAAAGTTTGGCATCGAAAGATCGCAACAAGTTTTTTCCAACCAATTCTCTGTATATCGTGTCATTCGGCATATAAACAATATCCAATCGTTGTTCTTCGATGAACTGGGCATACTTGTCTATCTGTATAACCCCATCCTCAAAGACCGAACTCGTAGAGACATACTCGATCGCTACATCAGGCTTCACTTGGGCAAAGCTTTCTGTCATAGGGGAAAAAACAGACCAGTATTCTTGCTGCAAACCTAGCCTGAGTACAGTTTGATCTCGATTAACTTCCTTGTTTGATGTACAACCTATGAGGCTGGCCCAGATGAGAGAAGTGGATATTAACATTACATGAACATGCCGATATTTCATAAATAACTGACTCCTTCTATATATTTACCTTTATTGAAATAGAATACCATAATATCCGCCTTTTGCGTCAATTCTAGCATGAAGTAGTTTTTTTAATATGCTCACCGGATTGTTCTTATCCAGCTTCTGTTTTGGTCGAGTTGTCCCCATAGCCATTTCAGGGATCGTTCGCGGCAGATCATTAACATTTGTTGGGAGAACCATGAATTCATAGCATTGTAGTGATTTTCTTCTAGATCATAGTTTGATACAATGAACCAAACAAAGTGGGATATTTTCCTAGCGTGACAATCTGTGCTTCAGAACAATTCCCTATGATTCAGCGATAACCGGTTACTGTGAGGTACGAGAATCAATCTAATGATATATCTAATTCGGCACATTTTAATCATTATAAGATGAGGAGTAAGGAGACTACAACCAGGAGTTATTCGATGCCTATCAGCTTCCTTATCCGCAACAAGGGATAACGTGGGAAGAAATGCTGATGCTCGCTGAGAAATTCACGCAGCACAATCATGACGGTCGACAGATCTATGGAGTGGAAGATTATGATTGGGATGAATCCCCCTACAATCCATTTGGCATGGCTGAAATGATGGCACGCGCTCGCGGCATCCAATACATCAATCACGAAGGGGAATTAGCTATTCAGACGGAGGAATGGAAGGAAATCTTCGACATAGTAAGCCATGCGTATCGCAATGAAGTGATTTATCTGCCAGAAACACGCGAATTGCAATACGATGGATTGAAAATCGTGAATGAATATGTGGTAGACAAGAAATTCCTCTCGGGCCAAACAGCGATGGCACTGCATCGCTCATCTTTGTTCGGATATTTGTATGACATTGCAAATTACGGGAATGCGAACACATTCTCGGTCGACCCGTTTGCTTGGGGGGTCATCCCCGCGCCCATTGATCCCTCACAACCGGCAAGAACATCGTACATAGAGGCTTGGGATATTTTCGGCATTCATCCGGAAAGTCCACATGTCGAGCATGCATGGCAAGCGATTCGTTATCTGGCGGGAAGGGAAATGGCGGAAAATACTTCTGATTTGGCCATATTCAACAAACGAAATGGGGAACGATTTACCAT
This sequence comes from Xylanibacillus composti, assembly GCF_018403685.1. Classification (NCBI taxonomy): domain Bacteria; kingdom Bacillati; phylum Bacillota; class Bacilli; order Caryophanales; family Paenibacillaceae; genus Xylanibacillus; species Xylanibacillus composti. The sequence goes on along the minus strand of NZ_BOVK01000037.1, from coordinate 7,377 downwards.
TCATGCTGAATTTATTCGAAAGGATGGGGAGGCAGTTCCAGGCTTTGCACAGCAAACACTAGATGTGCAGACAGTTAAGCTCCATCGCATGGTTCCTCGCCAATACCATGAAGCTTTTCGCGAACTAGCCGGTACTGCCCTTTACCATGTAATAGAAGGAACGCTGTCTGTTGAGGAGGCCCTCACAGAATTGCAACGGGATGGGCAAAGCTTGGGGTGTAGCGGTTTCTACAAGCTAAAGACGGATTTGCGCCTTGACTTATTCGCTTTCACACCTCACTTCGCTCCCAACTCCCATTTTTTCTGAATTGATTCGGGGTTGTGTTGAATTCCTTCTTGAACACGCTGATAAAGTAGCTGATGCTTTCGAAGCCGACCTCCATGGCGATTTCGACAATTTTGCGATCTGTGTCTGCCAGCAGCTGGGCAGCCTTCTGCATGCGATAGTGGTTCATGTAGGCGACAGGGCTTTTCTTGGTCATCTGTTTGAAAAATCGGCAGAAATGCTCCTCGCTCATATTGACGGTTTCGGCAAGATCCTTCAGACGAATCGACTCTTGGTAATGCGTATGAATATATTGAAGCACATGCTTCAACCTGTCCGCCTTATGGCTGCGGCGCGAATGCGACCGTCCTCCTTCGAGACGTTTGCTATGCGCCAGCACGATGGCAAAGATCAGGCTAAGCTTGGCCTTGGTGGCAAGCTCATAGGCGGGAACGCGTTCCCGGTTGTCCCGGGCAATTTCCCGGATCAGCGCAATGATTTGCTTCTTCCATTCTTCGTTGTCCGCCAGGTATACAGGCGTCTGGTACTGCTGCTTCAGCAGCGGATCGAGATAGCGGTCCTGAATGACGTCATACGTACTGCTCTGCAGCAGGCTCGGGTGGAACACGAGCGCCAGCACCTTGCAGGGGGCATCGCCCACGCTGTAACCGGCGTGCACTTCCCCGCTGTTGATGAACAGGGCTTCGCCTGCTTGCAGGGTATATTCATCGTCGCCGACTTGGAGCTGGGCACAGCCCTCGATACCGAGCAGGAGCTCAAGCTCTTCGTGCCAATGGCAGTCGAACAGGATGCCGCTGATTTCATTAACCTCGTAGGAGGCGAAAGGATACAAGGGATTGCCATGCAGGCGATTCTCCCTCGGTACAGCACGATTCATGGGAAGCACTTCCTTTCTAGGAGATCAATATCGTACTATAATCGGTCAAAATCAAGAAAGAAATATAATGCAAACATCAATATTATGTTATTATAGCACGATTCGGCAGGCTACGGGTCCAGATGCATCAGTCGCAACGGTCTGCTGCCGCAGTCTGCCAGACATAGAGCCATGGTGTTCGCTGTCCGCGAGGATGGCATCCCAGAGAAGAAGGAGGATGTTCCATGAAATTTTCAAACGGCTATTGGATGGTCAAGGAAGGCTATCAAGTACAAAATCCGGTTGAGATCAGAGATATTCGCGCAACAGACCGCACACTGTCCGTATATGCCGCTACCAAGCACGTGCAACGCAAAGGCGACACGTTGAATGCGACCTTGCTGACTGCGGTGTTCAGCTCGCCCCGGCCAGATGTCATTCGCGTGCAATGGGTACACCACAAGGGCAAGCGGCAAGTTGGGCCCGAATTTGAGCTGTTCGAACAGGAAGCGCCAGTGCAAATTGAACAGACCGATGAGGCGGCTACGCTCACAAGCGGCAAGACGATGGTCAAGGTGCACAAGGGCGACAGCTGGAAGGTGGAGTTCTTCTACGACGGCAGAAGATTGACCGGCAGCGGCAACAAGGGCGCGGCTACGATCCTTGATCCCGACAAACAGCCTTACTTCCGCGAGCAGCTTGATCTCGGCGTAGGAGAATATGTATATGGCCTTGGCGAAAGATTCACCCCATTCGTGAAAAATGGGCAGATCGTCGATATTTGGAATGAGGACGGCGGCACGAGCAGCGAGCAGGCCTACAAGAATGTACCTTTTTACGTGTCCAATCGCGGCTATGGCGTATTCGTCAATCAACCGGAGCGCGTGTCTTTCGAAATTGCATCTGAGACCGTATCCAAAGTACAGTTCAGTGTTCCAGGGTCATCCCTTGACTATTGTGTCATTGGCGGCGCTAACCTGAAGGAGGTGCTCGGCAATTACACGGGTCTGACCGGAAAGCCTGCGCTGCCTCCGGCATGGTCGTTCGGCCTGTGGCTGACGACATCCTTCACGACCAGTTATGACGAAGAAACGGTCAACAGCTTTATCGACGGCATGGCGGAGCGGGATTTGCCGCTGCATGTCTTCCACTTTGACTGCTTCTGGATGAAGGAATACCAGTGGTGCGATTTCGAATGGGATAAGGACGTGTTCCCGGACCCGGAAGGCATGCTGAAGCGGCTGAAGGATCGCGGGTTGAAGATTTGTGTCTGGATCAATCCGTATATCGCCCAGAAGTCTGCCTTGTTCGATGAAGGCATGGAGAACGGTTACTTGCTGCGCAAAGAAAACGGCGATGTGTGGCAATGGGATATGTGGCAGGCCGGCATGGGCCTGGTGGACTTTACGAATCCGGCCGCCGTAGAATGGTACAAGAACAAGCTGCGGGCCTTGGTCGATATGGGCGTAGACAGCTTCAAGACGGATTTCGGCGAGCGCATTCCGACAGACGTAGTTTACCATGACGGATCTGACCCGGTAAAAATGCACAATTACTATACGCAGCTCTATAATAAGGCAGTCTTCGAGGTACTGGAGGAGAAGCTTGGCAAAGGCGAGGCGATGCTGTTCGCCCGTTCGGCAACAGCCGGCGGCCAGCAGTTCCCTGTTCACTGGGGCGGCGATTGCTCGGCGAACTACGATTCGATGGCGGAATCGCTGCGCGGCGGCCTGTCGCTCGGCTTGTCCGGCTTCGGCTTCTGGAGCCATGATATCAGCGGCTTCGAGCATACGGCGCCGCCAGATATTTATAAGCGCTGGGTAGCGTTCGGCCTCCTGTCTTCACACAGCCGCTTGCACGGCAACCAGACATACCGCGTGCCTTGGCTGTTCGACGAGGAAGCGGTTGATGTGCTTCGTCACTTCACCAAGCTCAAGTCCACGTTGATGCCGTATTTGTTCAATACTGCCGTGGAGGCGAACGAGCAAGGCCTGCCGGTCATGCGCGCGATGGTGCTGGAATACAATGAAGACCGCAACTGCGACTACTTGGATCGTCAGTACATGCTGGGCGACTCCTTGCTGGTAGCGCCAATCTTCAATGATGAGAGCCGGGCGGAGTATTATTTGCCGCAAGGACGCTGGACGCACTTCCTCACCGGCGAAGTGGTTGAGGGCGGCCGCTGGCTGCAGGAGCAGCACGATTACTTCAGCCTGCCGCTGCTGGCGCGGCCGAACAGCCTGATTGCCGTTGGCGGCGAAGATCATCGTCCGGATTATGATTATGCGGACGGGGTAACGCTGCATCTGTTCGAGCTGGAGGAAGGCGGTCGCGCAGAAGCGCGCGTCTGCAACCTGCAGGGCAAGCCGGAGCTGACAGTCGCAGCTGAACGCAAAAACGGCAAGATTCATCTGCAGGCCGGGGGCGCAGGCAAGCCTTGGAGCGTGCTGCTCCGCGGGGTCCAATCTGTCGCTTCTGCCGATGGTGCTGAAGTGCAGCAGGATGCGATGGGCGTGCGGCTGATCGCGAAAGCCAATACAGTGGAAGTCGTATTATAAGCCATGAGCGGAAGCGGGATAGTCCCTGCTTCCGCTTTTTTTTTGCTTGGGAGTGCCGTGTGGAATTCCCCTCGCTTAGTCGTGTGCCGAGCGGCATGAGCCATTCGAACAGGACAGAACGTTATATTCGTGAGCTGCATGAGACATCCTATTCCGGAGCAGAGTGGAAAGGAGGGGGACCGAAGTGTCGCGAAACGTAGATAACGAGGCCAAAAAGCAGCAGCAAGGCAACAATCGGGATGACGAGACAGCGAAGTCGAAAAAGCAGAAATAAAGGCGATGATCGAGCAGAAGCCTACCGACCGAGGATGGAGGCTTCTGCTTATTTTATGCAATTTTAAGAAGGAATCAACAGCGGAAGTGTCGAAAGTTCTACATGCAGTACAGAGTATTTAGTTCATTGGTTCTAGGTCGAATTTTCAGAAATGTCATACGTTTGAAGGTGGGAAACTTGCAGATCAGACCCATAGCACTAGAGGATGAACCGTTCTTGTTCGAGCTGTATGCCAGTACTCGCCTAGAAGAAATGGCCAATTGGGGGTGGGATGAACCAACGGCTCGTTCATTTTTGCAAATGCAGTGGAATGCGCAGACGCATTCATATGGCACACAATTTCCAAATATGAGAAAGGAGTTGTTATTGGTGCAGGGGCAACGGGCGGGGCGCATGTTGACCTGTCTTATGGACGAAGCGCTTCTGCTTGTAGACATTTCCTTGCTGCCCGCATTCCGGGGACAAGGGTATGGAACGAGCTTGTTGAAACGTATGCAGCATGAAGCTGCGCAGCTTGGCGTTGCGGTACGATTGACAGTCCGCAATGACAATCGCGCGCGGCGATTATACGAGCAATTAGGATTTCGCACGGTAGCCGACAATGGCGCGGACAGCCGGATGGAATGGCGAGAAGGGTTTGGAATGTAAGGCACTCTGAGCACATGACGAAAGGATGATGACGAATGAGCGAAAGCTATTTAGGCGAGATTCGCATGTTTGCAGGGAATTATGCTCCGCAAGGGTGGGCTTTGTGTGATGGGCAGCTGCTGTCAATTAATGAGTATGAAAATTTGTTTATCTTGCTAGGCACAACGTTTGGCGGTGATGGACAAAACACATTCGGCTTGCCGGACCTCCGTGGGAGACTGCCTGTTCATCCGAATAGGACGACAATCTTGCAAGGGAGCAAGGGCGGTACGGAGACCGTGACGCTCACGCAGAGCGAGATGCCGGCGCATACGCATGCTGTGAATGCAATAGCAGATGAGGGGACAGCCGAATCTCCCGATCAAGCTTATTGGTCCAAGTCCGACATGGCTATTTACACGGATGGAACTTCAGGTAAGTTGGTATCTATGAGCGCGCAGGCGATTCAACCTGCAGGATTAGGTCAGCCGCATAGCAACATGATGCCGTCTCTGGCCATCTCCTTTATCATCTCGCTATATGGCATTTATCCTACTGAAAATTAATCAAGCATAATTACTATGCATATTAGGAGGTACATCCAATGTCAGAACCTTATCTGGGAGAATTACGGTTATTTCCAATCGGCTATGCTCCGCGGGGTTGGGCCGCTTGTGAAGGACAAACTCTGGCCATCAATCAAAATCAGGCTTTGTTCGCACTGCTGGGTACGATGTATGGGGGCAACGGCTCCACGACATTCAATCTGCCTGATCTTAGGGGAAGGGTGCCAATCCACTTTACATCCTCGCATCCACTCGGGACTAGAGCGGGGGAGGAAAGGCATACTTTGACGATAGCAGAGATGCCGGCTCATAACCATATGGTCAGCGCTTCCAATACAGTAGCTTCCCAACCGGAACCTACCGGCAATGTGTGGGCTGCTCAGAAACTTCCGGCATACGCGCCGGCCGGTACGACTGTCACTATGAATGAGAACTCGGTTGCTCTTGCTGGCGGCAGCCAAGCGCATAATAACATGCAGCCTTATTTGGGAGTCCAGTTTTGCATCGCGTTGCAAGGAATATTTCCATCTCGTAATTAAGGAGGATTATCACACATGGCAGACGCATATATTGGGGAGATTCGAATATTTGCTGGCAACTTTGCACCGAGAGATTGGCATTTTTGCGATGGTTCGCTGCTTCCCATTTCGCAAAATTCAGCACTTTACTCAATCTTGGGAACGCGATACGGAGGTGATGGGAAAAGCACATTCGCCTTACCGGATTTGATGGGGAGAGCTCCAATGGGCCAAGGAGCGGGACCTGGCCTGACCTCTTACGAAGTGGGCCAAAAAATCGGGGCAGAGACAGTAACCTTGCTTTCCACACAAATGCCCGCACATAATCATGTGCCCCAAGGAAATGCTGGCGATGGCAATAAAACGGAGCCGACCAATCACTATTGGAGTGAGCAACCCGGCGGTCGACTCGGGAAGGAAAATACCTATGCAAGCACACCGAATGCCATCATGTCACCAATGGCTCTGGCGGCTGCAGGACAATCCCTGCCGCACAATAACATGCAGCCGTACCTGGCAATGAATTATATTATTTGTTTGTATGGCGATATGCCATTACGAGGGTAGCCGTTTCGAATGAATATGGAAGACGGAAGAGGTTTGAATGTATGAGGAAGTTTGAAGTAGTTGGTACTGCCGCAGGTTGGAGTCGTGTACTTCGCGCGTCTATGCAGAAAATGATTCTCCTGTTGTTGATAGTATCGTTGACGATCGCTTTCCCCCCCCATTGAAAGCCAAGCCGTAACACTTGGAACGGCAGACGGCACTTATGATTTTGGAAGCTTGAGTCCAACCAATGATGACAGCGGAGTACCGGGATTCAAGAAGCAAGGCGACAAGTTCCATATTTCGAACAACATGGGACAAGACGGCACGATGATTTATAGCGCTGATAACACGGGCTACTTCGAACTGAGAGCTGAAGGCGGCTCGGTTGTCAGGCATTTTACACTCGATGATTTGCACATCGTTCCCTACAATTATGCCAATCATGTCTTGAGAAAGATTAATATCGTTGTCACCTACGTGGACGGTACGACGGCGACGTTAGTCGATTATAACGGTTCATTGGAATTTCAATCGGGCTATGATTTGTCCAACTCATTCCTTCCGGGCATTTCTCGCAATTATATTTCCAAACTCGTGATTACGTGGGACATGGCCGTTCATGCGGCTGATCTTAATTTTCATTCAATCTCGATTTCGAATGTGGACACTCGAGGCATTAATGCGAATTTAAGCAACCTTGCATTGTCAGCTGGAAGCCTTACTCCGGCATTTGATAGTGATACGACCACCTATTCGGCAGATGCCGGTTCTGCGTCAAGCATTACTGTCACTCCGACTTTAGCGGATAGCAGTGCTTCAGTAACTGTAAACGGCACAGCCGTGACAAGTGGGACCCCTAGTGTACCGATTCCTCTCGATGCTGAAACAGATACCCCCATTACTATTGAAGTCACAGCTGAAAACGGCATTATCAAGAAGAACTACATTGTAAGTGTATCGCGAACGGTGAGTAACAATGCGGACTTGAGCAATTTGGCGTTATCCGCAGGAAGCTTGTCCCCCGTGTTTGGTAGCAGCACCATCACCTACACGTCCAGTGTGGGGAATGAGGTAAACAGCTTGACCGTGACCCCGACAGTGGCGGACAGCACAGCGACGGTTACGGTGAACGGCACAGCCGTA